>DATECT010000044.1:0-4086 GCA_035286765.1 Gammaproteobacteria bacterium | reverse complement strand
ATATTCGCCGCACCAAGGTCGCCTCCGGCGAGGCGGGCGGCATTACTCAGCACATCGGCGCCTATCACGTCGAGACGCCGAAGGGCATGATCACCTTCCTGGATACCCCGGGCCATGCCGCGTTTACCGCCATGCGCGCGCGCGGCGCCAAGGTCACCGATATCGTGGTATTGGTGGTGGCCGCCGATGACGGCGTGATGCCGCAAACCATCGAGGCCATCCAACACGCCAAGGCCGCCAATGTGCCCATCGTGGTGGCGGTCAATAAAATCGATAAACCCGAGGCCGACCCGGAGCGGGTCAAGCAGGAATTGGTCAAACACGAAGTCATCCCCGAAGAGTGGGGCGGCAATACCATTTTCACGCACGTTTCGGCCAAGGCCGGTACCGGTGTTGATGGTCTGCTGGATTCCATTCTGGTGCAGGCGGAAATATTGGAGCTCACCGCGATCAAGGATTGCCCTGCGCTGGGCGTGGTCATCGAATCCAGTCTCGATAAAGGCCGTGGGCCGGTAGCCACGGTGCTGGTACAGAACGGCACCTTGCGCAAGGGCGATATTATATTAGCAGGTCAGGAATTCGGCAGGGTGCGCGCCTTGCTCGATGAAAACGGCAAGCACATCGATGCGGCCGGGCCTTCCATGCCGGTGCTGGTATTGGGTTTGGCCGGCACGCCCAATGCCGGTGATGAATTTGCAGTGGTGGCCGATGAGCGCAAGGCGCGCGAGATTGCCTTATTCCGTCAGGGTAAATTCCGCGATGTGAAGCTGGCGCGTCAACAGACCACTAAGCTGGAAGACGTGTTTAATCAGCTTGAAGAGGGCAAAATCAGCACGCTCAACCTGATGATTAAGGCCGATGTGCAGGGTTCGTGCGAGGCACTGCGCGATGCCTTGCAGAAATTGTCCACTGATGAAGTACGCGTGAAGATCGTCGCCGACGGCGTGGGCGGCATCAATGAGTCGGATGTGAATCTGGCACTGGCCTCCAAGGCCATCATCATAGGCTTTAATACGCGTGCCGATGCCACTGCACGGCGCCTGATCAGTGAAGAAGGTGTCGACGTGCGCTACTACAGCGTGATCTACCACGTTATTGACGAGGTGCGCAGCGCGATGAGCGGCATGCTCGCGCCGGAGTTCAAGGAGCAGATCGTCGGCCTGGCGCAGGTGCGCGACGTGTTCAAGTCCAGCAAGATCGGCGCCATCGCCGGTTGCCAAGTGATCGAGGGCGTAGTGCGCCGCAACAACCCGATCCGCGTGCTGCGTGATAACGTGGTCATCTACGAAGGCGAACTGGAATCACTGCGCCGTTTTAAGGATGACGTCAGTGAGGTCAGGGCCGGCACAGAGTGCGGCATCGGCGTCAAGAATTACAATGACGTGAAACCCGGCGATCAAATCGAAGTATACGAGCGCGTGCAGGTAACGCGTAAATTATAGTTGCTAGTAGCGAGTAGCTAGTAAAACCTACTGGTAAATCTGTACTCGTCCCTCGCTACTAGCCACTCGCTACTAGTCACTGCCTTTATGAAAGAATTCAGCCGGCCGCAACGCATGGGTGATCAAATCCAGCGTGAATTGGCCCAAATCATCCAGCAGGAAATGAGTGACCCGCGTTTAGGGCTGGTGACGGTCTCGGGTGTGGAAATATCGCGCGACTTTGTCCATGCCAAGGTGTTTGTCACGGTGCTGGATGATAAACACGATGGCGCGGCCAGCGTAAAGATACTCAACGGCGCCGCCAAGTTCCTGCGCCATGAACTGGCGCGGCGCACCTTGATGAGGGTTACGCCGCGGCTGCGTTTTCTCTACGACCCCACCGTGAAACGTGCTAACGAACTCTCCGCTCTGCTTAACGCGGCCCGTGCTGCTGATCATACGGATAAAGAATAGCTAATGAAGACCCGCGCCAAGGGCAGGAACGTCAGCGGCATTGTACTGCTCGACAAGCCCTTGCACATCACCTCCAATGCCGCCTTGCAAAGGGTTAAACGGCTGTTCCAGGCGAGCAAGGCGGGTCATACCGGTAGCCTCGACCCGCTGGCCAGCGGGCTATTGCCGATCTGTCTGGGCGAGGCCACCAAGGTCAGCGGTTTTTTATTGGATACCGATAAACGCTACCGCGCGGTTTGCCAGTTGGGCGTGACCACCACCACGGGCGACCGGGAAGGCCAAATCTTACAGACCCGCCCGCTAGCGGATATTGACCGGCCGCGGCTTGATCAGGTGCTGGCTGGTTTTATCGGTGCCATTGAGCAGGTCCCGCCCATGTTTTCCGCCCTTAAACAGCACGGACAGCCCCTGTATAAGCTGGCCCAGCGCGGCCTGACCGTGGAACGTGCCCCCCGTAGCGTGCATATTCATGGCATCGACCTGGTAACCTGGCAAGCCGACCAGTTTGAGATCGAGGTGAGTTGCTCCAAAGGCACCTATATACGCACCTTGGCCGAGGATATCGGCGAGCGGCTGGGTTGCGGGGCGCACCTGAGCGCCTTGCGCCGCACCGGGGTAGGCGGCCTCGACGCATCGCGCATGGTCAATTTCGAGCAATTGCAGGCGCTGGCGGAGCAGGGCTTGGGGGTGCTGGATGAACAGGTGCTCATCCCCATGCAGGCCGCCCTGGCGCATTGGCCGGAGGTCAATGTGTCGGATGATGCGGCATTTTACCTGAGCCAGGGCCAAGCGGTATTCGTGCCGCGCACGCCCGGCGCGGGCTGGGTGACGCTATTTGCCGATAATCAGCGTTTTTTGGGGCTGGGACAGGTGCTACAGGACGGCAGGGTGGCGCCTAAGAGATTAGTGGCGAGTAGCTAGGGGCTAAGAACGGAGGGTAAATCGAAGGGTTGGGGGTTTTGTGGCCACTCTGAACAGCTTTTAACCCCTAATTCCTCGCTACTCGCCACTAGCCGCTCGCTACTAATTGCCATTTCAATGTTTTGATTTTTCATATAAAATACTCTTCTAAATTTAAAGCGTTGCAGGAGCTAGTCATGCCGTTTACCGCCGAACACAAGGCCCAGGTCGTTAAGGATTATCAACGGTCGGGCAACGATACCGGTTCACCCGAGGTGCAAGTTGCGCTGTTATCCGCTCACATCGAGCAGCTTTCCAGCCATTTTAAGGTGCACAACCATGATCATCATTCCCGCCAGGGTTTGTTGCGCATGGTAAGTCAGCGCCGCAAGTTGCTGGATTATCTTAAGAAGAAAAATGCCGATGCCTATAACACGCTGATCAGCCGTTTAGGATTGCGTAAGTAAGCCTGGTTCGTCGCCAGGCTTGGAAGAATAGGGATGAGTTCGTCGTTGAGTTGAGCGAAGTTATAGTTTTTTTATCTAGCCTATCAATCATTATCCGTTGGCTTTGCCGTGCACCTTCATTGGCTTTACAACAGCCCTAAGGAATAGTAAGTGACCCCTGTCAAGAAAGTTTTCCAATACGGTGATCACACCGTAACGATTGAAACCGGCGAAATCGCCCGTCAAGCTACCAGCGCAGTCATGATCAGCATGGGCGATACCGTGGTGATGGTCACCGCAGTCGGCATGAAAGAGGCTATTGAGGGACGGGACTTCTTCCCGCTCACGGTAAACTACCAGGAACGCACCTACTCGGCGGGCAAAATCCCCGGTGGATTTTTCAAGCGTGAAGGGCGGCCCAGCGAAAAAGAGACCCTGACCTCGCGTCTGATAGACCGGCCCTTGCGCCCGCTATTTCCCAAAGGCTTCACCAATGAAGTGCAGGTGATTGCCACCGTCGTTTCCTTAGACGCCCAGATTGATCCCGATATTACCGCCATGTTGGGAGCATCGGCCGCCCTGGCGCTGTCCGGTATGCCCTTCAATGGCCCAATCGGTGCCGCGCGGGTAGGTTACCGTGATGGCAAATACCTGTTGAATCCCACCATGACCCAACTGGAAGGTTCGGCGCTCAATCTGGTGGTGGCCGGCACCCAGAACGCCGTGCTGATGGTGGAATCCGAGGCCCAGCAGTTATCGGAAGAGATCATGTTGGGTGCGGTGATGTTCGGTCACGAACAGATGCAGGTCGCCATCAAGGCCATCCTGGAATTGGCCGCGCAAGC
>DATECT010000043.1:0-9283 GCA_035286765.1 Gammaproteobacteria bacterium | reverse complement strand
CCTTCACCCGCCGGTTCATGCCGCGCGGCAGATTGAGTTTGTCGAGCAGTTGGGCGAGCACCTCCACGGGCTCGGGCTTGGCGGGGCCCTTGCTTGCCTTGTTACGCTGGTCCAAACGCGCGACTGTGTCGCCGATAACGTCAATCATGCTGCGCAGACCGAGGCTATCGCGCCCGTCGCGAATAGCATTACGCAGGGTTTCGATCTGGCTATCCAGCGCCGGGTCGGCGCCATCCGCCGCCAGGCTTAGCCGCGTAATACAGCGGCGTAGCAGGTTCTCGACCTCGCCCCATTGTTTTTCTTTCGCCTCAAGCTGCTCCAGGCTGGTGTAATACTTTTGTTTCCAGCGTATCGCGCCATCTTGGCTGTCGAAGTCTTCGCCCATGCTCATCATCCCCGCTTTGGCCTTCTTATTAACCCGGCGATGAATATTGCCGGGCAAGGCAAGGATGCCTTGCCGCGGCGCTCAGCCGCGTGAGCCAGAGCCGGGCGTGTACCGGCTCTGGCGACGGCAATAAAATACCTGGATGTATTTTATTGCCAAGTTAATAGATTATCGGCACCACCCAGGGTATCCTGCAGCGCCGTTGAGCAGGTTGATGCAAAACGAGGGGGCCTAACGTGTCAGGGTGACGCCGTCCGGCAGGGTCATTTCGAGGGCAATCGGCAGGTGGTCTGAGAAACTATGCCGCAATACACGGACATTGCTGGTCTCCAGTTCGGGCGTCACCAGGATATGGTCAATATTGCGCTGCGGGCGCCAACTGGGAAAGGTATTCAAACATTGCGCGGGTTCGCGCAGGCGCGTATTGCGGAACAAGGTATCCATTTCACGGCTTCCGGGCCGACAATTCAGGTCGCCCATCAGCACCACATGCTCGTACTCGTTGACCAGTTCGCTGATAAACCCGAGTTGACGCAGGCGTGCGCGCTGCCCGAGCGCCAGGTGGATCAACAGGAACACCAGAGAGGCGCCTTTCCCACCGCCATAATGCGCCATGATGACGCCACGTCCGGGCAGCCCCGGCAGTTTATACTCGCTCACTACATGAGGCCGGTATTTGCTGAGCAGCGCATTACTGTTTTGCGCGAAATGTCCCAGGTTGCGATTGGTCTGACAATACCAGTAAGGCAGATTGCCGCGTCTGGCCAGATATTCCGCCTGGTTAATAAAGCGGCTACGCAGGCTTCCGGCATCGACTTCCTGCAACGCCACTATGTCGAACTCGCTGATCAGGCGCGCGATCTTATCGAGGTTTTCCAGGCCTTCCGCATGCGGCAGCAGGTGTTTCCAACTGTGGGTGAGATAATGACGGAAGCGCGTGGAGGCGATTCCGGTTTGGATGTTGTAACTTAGCAGCCGCAAGCATCTTTGCTTTACCGGCGCAGCCTGCTCTCTGGTTTACACGGCGCTCATATCGGACAAATCATCTCACCCAATTTTTCGGTTAGCTTGAGATTCTCGCCGTAGTCGACCGGACAATCGATGATACTCACCGTATTCGCGGCCAGCGCCTCATGCAGAATGGGCAATAATTCACGCGCGTGTTGCACGCGGTAACCCTTGGCGCCAAACGACTCGGCATATTTAATAAAATCCGGATTATTAAAACGGATATTCGACACCCTGTTAAAATTATTCATTTGCTTCCAGCCGATCAGGCCATAGGCATTATCGGTCCATACCAGAATCACTATCGGAGTGCCGATGCGCATCGCGGTCTCGATCTCCTGCGAATTCATCAGAAAACCGGCGTCGCCGGTCACTGCCACCACCGCGCGCTGCGGTGCCGCCAAGCGTGCGGCAATGGCGCCCGGCACCGCAATGCCCATGCTGGCAAAGCCGTTGGAGATAATGCAGGTGTTCGGATGCTCGCAACGGAACATGCGCGCCATCCACATTTTATGCGCACCCACGTCACAAATCACGATATCTTCCAGACCCAAGGCGGTGCGCAGATCCCAGATTATCTTTTGTGGCTTGAGCGGAAAGTTCTCGTCCGCCCGGTGCTGACGCATCTCGTCGCTCAACGCCTGGCGCAGGGGGCGCAGCAGATGGCCTTGATGGGGGGTGGCTTGGGCCGCGATACGCGTCAGGCTCAGCTTAATATTGCCCACCACTCCCACCTCGAGGACATAACAGGCATCGACCTCCGCCGGACAGGTGTCGATATGCACGATCTTGCGGTCGCGCGTGGGGTGCCACAGGTGCGGGTGATATTCCACCAAGTCATAACCGACACAGATAATCACGTCGGCACGATCGAAACCGCAACTGACATAGTCGCGCGCCTGCAAGCCCGCGCTGCCCAAGGCCATCGGATGCTTGAAGGGGATTACACCCTTGGCCATGAAGGTATTGGCAACGGGGATATTAAGCCATTCGGCAAAGGCGGTAAGCTCTCCCGAGGCACCCGCGCGCACCACACCATTACCGGCCAGGATGATCGGGTTGCGGGCAGCGGAAATAACCTGCGCCGCCGCCTCGACACGGTCAGCCGGCGGTTCGGGCATGGTGGGAAATTGCGCCCGCAAGGGCACGTCATCAATCTCCATGGCCGCGATATTTTCGGGAAAATCGATGAAACAGGCGCCCATCTTCTCGGTTTGGGCGAGCTTGAAGGCCTTGCGCACAATCTCGGGAATAATCTCCGGCTCCAGAATCTGCGAGGCATACTTGGTAATGGGTTGGAATATATCGATCAGGTCGAGTACCTGGTGGGACTCCTTGTGCAGCCGGTTGGTACCCGCCTGCCCGGCAATAGCCACCAGCGGCGCATGGTCCATATTGGCGTCGGCCACGCCGGTGACCAGATTGGTGGCGCCCGGCCCCAAGGTGGACAGGCATACGCCGGCCTTACCGGTGAGGCGGCCATAGACATCGGCCATGAAGGCCGCGCCCTGCTCGTGGCGGGTAATAACGAATTGAATGGGCGAGTCCAGCAGGGCATCCATGATGTCGAGATTCTCCTCGCCGGGGATGCCAAAGATGTATTCCACCCCTTCATTCTCAAGACACTTTACAAACAGCTCAGCGGCTTTCATGGGATTCCTAAACGCAGCAGCGAAAATGGCCAAGAGGCCATACATTAATTAGGCCAAGTTTCAGCAAGATCGAGGTAAAGCGGTGTTAGTTTGCCGCGTAATCTTTTATGCTATGCACTAACAGGCGCCTCTAAAAATAGTGGATTTTGGCTTTAGGCAAGGCGGAATTCTGCGAGAAAGCGCAGTGTACACGGCAGTCTGCCGCTTCCCGGCCCCGCAATTCGAGCAGAATTCCAACGCCGCATAAAGACAAAAGACGCATTTTTAGAGGTGTCTAATAAAAGATAACCGCCTCCCAGGAGCATTGCATGACCACCGAAAAAATCAACCTGACTCAATTCCTCAACCAGCAGTATCTGTGCGAGTCGCTCACGCTGAAAGAAGTGGACACGCTGCTGGATTATACCGAGCTAGTGCACTTTAACAAGAAGGATATCATCGCCAATATCGGCGATGTCGGCGAGGCCTTATATTTTGTCGTGAAGGGCGAAGCGGCGCTGATCTACGACGAAGGCGGGCAAGAAATCGAAGTAGGCAGCATGAAAGAAGGCGAACTGATGGGCGAAATGTCGTTCTTCGACCGCCAGCCGCGCTCGGTACGCATGCGCGCCATGAGTAACGACACCCAACTGTTGAAACTCTCGCGCGCCAAATACAAACGCCTGCGCGTCGAACACCCGTTCATCGCGGTAAATTTATTGGAACACGCGATTATCAGCCTGGACCACCTGGTACGCCGCGTGAGCCTCGACGTCGCCACCTTCGCGCGCTACATCTACGGCGGAGGGGTAAGGAACTGACCGGTAAGAGCCCTGCCCTTACCGGAAACAGCCCCTAAATTTTCAAAGCGCCCCGTAAGAATGCAAGCCGCTCAACCACATATTCACGCCCAGGAAGGCAAAGGTGGTGACTAGCAATCCCACCACCGACCACCACGCCATCGGCGTGCCGCGCCAGCCCTTGGTGAGGCGCATGTGCAGCCAAGCGGCGTAGTTCAATAGGATGATCAGCGCCCAGGTCTCTTTCGGATCCCACGACCAGTAACCGCCCCAGGCCTCGGCGGCCCATAATGCACCCAAAATAGTCGCCACGGTGAAGAAGAAAAATCCCAGCGCGATGGCCTTGTACATCACCTCGTCGAGGATCTCCGCGCTGGGCAGCCGTGTCGCCAGCAAGCCTTGCGGATTTAGCCGTGCGGCACGGTCACGCAGTAAGTAGGCCACGCCGACCATGGCCGCCAGCGAAAACGAACCGTAGCCGATAAAGTTGGCGGGCACATGGATCTTCATCCAGTAGCTCTTTAACGCAGGTACCAGCGGCTGGATGCCGTTCGCCTCGCGCCCGAAGGTATACCACAGCACAAAGCCCACCGCCGCGCTGATGATGAGCAGCACGAACGCGCCCAAGGAACGGGTTTGATAGCGGCCTTCGTAATACAAATAGATTAAGGCAGTGATGATGGAAAACAGGATGAAGACTTCGTAGAGATTGCTGACCGGGATATGGCCGACATCGATATGAATCAAATACGATTCGCGCCAGCGCACGAACAGGCCGACCAGCCCCATTACGGCGGCTGCCCAGGTGAGCGTGCTGGCGATCCGTGTAGTAAAATCAGAACGCATAAACAACCCGCCGAAGTAGGCGAGCGTGGCCATGACGAACAGCGCGCTCATCCACATGATGGCGGATTGGCTGGAGATGAGAAATTTCAGGAAGAAATTGGTCTGCGCGGCGTCGAGGTTGGCACCGTAGAGATTAACCGCCAGCAGGCTGAGCGCCGCCACCAGTAACGACAAGGCACGCAACGGCTTCCAATTCCAGCCCAAGGCAATCACGGCAGGCACGACCCCGGCGAGGATACCGATCTCGTAGCCGTCCATCACTGCGCCATAGCGATAGTAAACAAACCCGGCCCCCGCCACCAGTAACGCGGCCCAGATCCAGTCAAAGACGGTTAAGGTTTTCAGGAACGGCGGTTTGTCAAAACCACTCAACATCACATCGGGCGACACTGCCATGGCTTACCTCTCGTTTATAATTACCTAAACAATCAACTTTTAGTGGGTAGGGTGGGCACGTTTTTGTGCCCACGCGGATTCAAAACAGTTTATAGGGCGGGCACGTTTTGTAGTGCCCACCTGCCAGGCCCGTGGGCACAAGCGGCGTGCCCACCCTACCCGGCCAAAACGTGCCCATCCTACAAATTTTTTCTATTGCGCCGTTAAGCGCGCCTCCAAACCCTCTTGAACAACCGCGAACTCCCTGCTGAAGCCGATGCGGTCGCGATTACTGCTACCGGCAAAAATAACCGTGGTTGCGTCCGGCTCTTGCCTGATCCAGGCCCACAGGCGGCGCTGCGGCAGATAGAACATAATAAACACGCCGATGATCAGCATGCCAAAGCCTAAATAGACCACATTCTTACCCGGCGCACGGGTGATTTGCAAGCCGGAGGCCTGGATCTGCTGGAAGTCGGTCAATTGCAGATAATAGGGTGAATTATATTGGGCCATGGCGCCCAAGGCGTTCAACGCATCCTCAAAAAATTGCCTGTTGTCCTGCTCCGCGGACGCGGCTACGGCCTGAGCGCCCTCCTGTGCCAAGACTTGGTTATAAATTACCTGCAAGGCCTGCTGTAGTAAATCCACAAAATGGGTGGCCGCCTGTTCACGCTGCTGCGCCGGGAGATTGGCTTGCAGATAGGCGGTGACGGCCTCGAAGCCGCCGCTGACGAAATTATCCAGAAGACGCTGTACCACGCGCGTCAAGGTCTGGTGAATTTTGGGATTAGACTCGGCATCCTTGCCCAAGGAGTTCAGCGCGGTCTGACTAGCCGCCTGTTGCTGACGTTGTTTATCGAGCAACGCCACCCTGAAGCGCATGAAGCGTTCCACGCTGCCCTTCGCATCAGCGGGCATCTGTAGATAGCGGTATTCATCATTCGGGGTTTCGCGCATGCCGCTGATAAAGAATAAGCGGCCTTGCTGTTCCACCGGCTGCATGTAATTTTCGTACTCAAAGGCCGACCCCGCGGCGTTTCTCACCTTGAAGATCACGCTCGGACCCAGATCGCGAAACTGTCTGCCTGAATCCGGTGGCGCGGGTTTGACATTGAAGAAACGAAAATCGATAAATTCCAGGGTAAGCGGTCCCTGCGGGCTTTCCAGTTTGGTGCTTTTACCGATCTCGCCTTGGGTGTCCAGCGCCGCTGTAGCGGTGTTGGACAGGGGCCAGGCGTGCAGTTGCAACTTGGAACCGCCGTCGCCGAAATTGGCCTGATAGATGGCATAGCCTTTATAGATGAGGGGATGGTTGACTGAAATCGTGTGCTGCAACGGTTGCGCTAATTCCTTATCGTAAATAATGAGATCGCTCTCAAACGATTTGGGCTGGCCGCTGGGATAATGCTCGATGCGGAATTTCTTGACCTCGACCTCAAAGGGTAATTCCTGTAGCAAATAACCGTCGCGTATCTTTACCTCGATGTGCTTGGCCACGCTGCCCTCGGGGATGCTGATCAGGCCGCGAAACGAGCTATTGTTGACCGGCAGGCGGCTGATCTTGGGCACCTGCGAGGTCGGCAAGGTGCGCGTCTCCACCTTGATCTTGCCCAGCATCTCGGCGACCTTGAGCGGCATATTGCCATCCAGCAGACCGCCGATGCAGATCACCACAATGGCGACGTGCGTGAAGATATAACCTAAGCGGTTAGCTGCGCCCTTCATGGAGGCCAACACAGTGTAGTCCGGGTGGACTTTGGTGCGCACGCGGTAACCGTAAGAGGTCAAGTGTTGAGTAATGGAGTCTGTCGTGGCAGCGGCGTTAGCAGGGAGCCGCCACTCGGCGCGGTGATGAAAACCGCGCAGCGATGTCGCCGTGACGTTCTCGCGAAACGCGCGCATGTCGCGCAACATGGTCGGGGCGTTGCGGTATACGCACACACTGGTGGAGACCAGCAGAAAACCCATGATTACTAGGAACCATGCGGCGCTGTAAACATCGTAGAGGCCCAGCGCCTTATACACCTCAAACCAGAACGAGCCGAACTTGATGATATAATCCTGGTAGGGCTCGTTTTGCTTGAGCACCGTACCGATCACCGAGGAAATAGCGATCACCACCAGCAGGGTGATAGCCAGATTCATGGAGCCTAAAAATTCCAGGAGGATGGCGCCGGTGCCGCGTTGCGCCCGCGTGTTGTTACTCAAGTGCGTGTCTCTGCAAGGGATGGAAGACTTGTTGTACAACTACCGGCTCAAAGCTAATTAACGCATTATTATACACCATTGCCGCCCGCCCACCTCAACCGAGATACGCCATTGAGCCACCCCTTATATCAGCGCGCCGAGTTTTTGCTCGGCGCCCACACCCTGGCCCAAGCCCCGCCCGATGCCGGCGCTGAGGTGGCCTTCGCAGGCCGTTCCAATGCAGGCAAGTCCAGCGCCTTGAATGTCATTACTAACATTCACGCCCTGGCGCGCGTGAGCAAGACCCCGGGGCGCACCCAGCAAATCAATTTTTTCGGGCTGGATGAGCAGCGCCGCCTGGTCGATCTGCCGGGCTACGGTTATGCGCAGGTGCCGGAAAAGGTTAAACGCCACTGGCAGGCCGTATTGGCCGAGTATCTGGAGACACGTAACTCGTTGATGGGGCTCATGCTGCTCATGGACAGCCGCCACCCGCTCACCCCACTCGATGTGCAGATGCTCGATGGCTGCTTTGAGTCGCAACTCCCCGCGCATATTTTATTAACCAAGTCCGACAAGCTCAGCCGAGGGGCCGCGCTGGCCAGCCGCGATCAGGTGCGCAAGGCCTTGCTGGAGCGCTACGGTGTGCAGGATTTAGCAGAGGCCAAGCTTGGGGTGCAGTTATTCTCCTCGCTGAAACATATTGGGATCGAGGAGGCGCAGACGCAGCTTGATCAGTGGCTGGGGGTGAGAGAGGTATAAGTAGCCCCTTAACGATAGCCAAAAAAAAGCCCCGGCTCTAAGGGGGGAAGAGTCGGGGCTAAAAAATAACCCGGGTTGGGGACGCCGGGTCAACCCGTTCAGGGAGAAAAACGGGGAGCACAGTTGCGCGCTCTAAGATTTAAGACCGATCCGTTTTCGAAAAGTTCATTCCTGTAGAGATAGAGTTTGAATTAATGCGACGGGTAAGGTCGAAGGTCGACCCTACCCGCCCAGCAGGACTGAATCAGGATAATGAGCCTTAATGAACCTTACGGTTCAGTGGGCCTCGTCCCAATTGCCTCCTACGCCTATATCGACAACCAAAGGGATGGATAAGTTCGATACTTCTATCATGCAACGGCGTATCGCCGCCTCGGCATCCTGCAATTGCCCCTCGGCGACCTCAAATACCAGTTCATCGTGCACCTGCATAATCATCCTGGCGTCGGTGCGGCTGCCTTCCAGCCAGGCGTGTACACGCAGCATGGCCAGCTTGATAATATCCGCCGCCGTGCCTTGCATGGGGGCGTTGATGGCCGTGCGCTCGGCATATTGGCGGCGCTGGGCGTTGCGATCGTTGATTTGCGGCACGTAGAGGCGCCGCCCCAGCACGGTCTCCACATAGCCCAGGCGGCGCGCCTGGGCGCGGCTGCCGTCCATATAGGCCTTGACGCCGGGATAGCGGGCGAAGTAGCGGTCCACATATTCCTGCGCGGCATAGCGGTCGATGCCGAGCTGACGGGCCAGGCCAAAGGACGACATACCATAGATCAACCCGAAATTGATGGTCTTGGCGGCGCGGCGCTGGTCGGGCGTGACCTGGCCCTTGGGCACGCCGAACACCTCGGCGGCGGTGATTTTATGGATGTCGTCGGCCTCGGCAAAGGCCTGCCACAAACGGACATCGCCGGATAAGTGCGCCATGATGCGCAGTTCGATCTGCGAGTAATCCGCCGCCATGATTTTGTAGCCGGGGGCGGGGATGAAGGCTTGGCGGATGCGCCTGCCCTCGGCGGAGCGGATCGGGATATTTTGCAGATTGGGATCGCTGGAAGACAGGCGTCCGGTGGCCGCCACGGCCTGGTGGTAGCAGGTATGCACGCGCCCGGTGGCCGGGTTGATCTGCTCGGGCAGGCGATCGGTATAGGTGGACTTCAGCTTGCTGAGCGCGCGGTGCTCCAAGATCAGTTTGGGCAGCGGGTAGTCCAAGGCCAGTTCCTGCAACACCGGCTCGGCGGTGGAGGGCTGGCCCTTGGGGGTCTTTTGCAGCACCGGCAGGCCGAGCT
>DATECT010000042.1:0-5497 GCA_035286765.1 Gammaproteobacteria bacterium | reverse complement strand
GCGCTCGCGCAGGCGCTGGTGGCCGAGCCTGATCTCCTGCTGCTCGATGAGCCCACCAATCACTTGGATATCGAGGCCATCCAGTGGCTGGAAGAATTACTGCTCAACTTCAATGGCGGGCTGCTCTTTATCACTCACGATCGCACCCTGCTGAAAAATCTCGCCACGCGCATTGTCGAACTGGATCGCGGGCAACTTACCTCTTGGCCGGGCAACTACACGCATTACTTGCAGAAAAAACAAGAAAATCTCGCCATCGAGGCCGATCATGCCGCCAAGTTTGATAAGGTCTTGGCGCAAGAAGAGGTGTGGATACGTCAGGGCATCAAGGCGCGGCGCACCCGCAACGAGGGCCGCGTGCGTGCCCTATACGCATTGCGCGAAGAGCGCGCCAAGCGCCGCAATCAGTTGGGGAATGTGCGGCTCGACGTCGACAGCGGCCAAGCCTCGGGCAAGTTGGTCATCAATGCGGAACATATCAGTCTGTCCTACGACGCCGCGCCGCTGATTAAAGATTTTTCCATACGCATACTGCGCGGTGACCGCATCGGCCTGATCGGGCCCAATGGCGTGGGTAAAACCACCCTGCTTAAATTACTATTGGGTGATCTCCAGCCCGCCAGCGGCAAGGTCGAACACGGCACCAAGTTACAGGTAGCCTACTTCGATCAACTGCGCGCCCATCTCGATCCCGAGCGCTCGGTCATCGATAATATCGGCAATGGCAGTGACACCGTCACTATCAACGGCAAGACCAAACACATCATCAGCTATCTACAGGATTTCTTGTTCGCGCCGGAGCGTGCACGCTCCCCGGTGAAGTCGCTATCCGGCGGCGAGTGCAATCGCTTGCTGCTGGCGCGGTTATTCACTCAGCCCGCCAATCTGCTGGTGATGGATGAGCCGACCAATGACCTCGATATTGAAACCCTGGAGCTACTCGAGGAATTGCTCGATAATTACCAAGGCACATTGTTATTAGTCAGTCATGACCGTGCCTTCCTGGATAATGTCGTCACCAGCGTGTTGGTGTTTGAAGGGGAGGGCAGGGTAAACGAATATGTCGGGGGTTATGAAGATTGGCTACGGCAGCGCAGCGCGCAGCCGGCTAAACAAGCGCCCGCTGCGCGCATTGCCACGGCCAAGATTGAGTCAAAGCCGGAACCCAAGGGCGCCAAGCGTAAGCTGGCATTCAAGGAACAGCGCGAATTGGAGGAATTGCCCGCCCGCATCGAGGGCCTCGAACGCGAGCAGGTCAGATTAGCGGCGGTACTGGCCGAGGGCGATTTTTATCAGCGCGATAAGCAAGGCTTCCTCGCCTCAACCCGACAGCTGGAGATTATTAACAACGAATTGCGAGACACCTATGCGCGCTGGGACCAATTGGAATCCCTCAAGCGCAGCATCGCCTAGCACTATTCTGTTCGCTCTTTGGCGGATATTACCTCATATTCGCGCGGACACTTGCTTCCTTTGCCCGCTTGAAAAACTTTACCGCCTCGGAACGGTCTTTGGGCACGCCCTTGCCGGATGCATACAGCCAGCCCAAATTATTCAGCGAATAAGTGTAATCCTGGTCCCCGGCACGTTTATACCACTTCACCGCCTCGGCATAGTCACGCTCGATGCCACGCCCCTCTTCGTACATCACCGCCAAGTCATGCTCGCCTTCCGCGTAACCCTGCTCGGCGGACTTGCGGAACCACTTTACCGCCTCCACATCATCTTGTTTCACGCCTTCACCCTTGGCATACATCAGCCCCAGCTTATTTTGGGCGTGGGCGGAGCCCTGCTCTGCGGCGGCACGGTAGAGTTTCGCCGCCTCCGCTAAATTCTTTTTAACGCCACGCCCCTCGGCGTAGAGTACGGCCAAATTACTCTGCGCCACGAGGTCGCCCTTATCAGCGGCCTTGCGATACCACTTTG
This sequence comes from Gammaproteobacteria bacterium, assembly GCA_035286765.1. Classification (GTDB taxonomy): domain Bacteria; phylum Pseudomonadota; class Gammaproteobacteria; order SURF-13; family SURF-13; genus DATECT01. The sequence goes on along the minus strand of DATECT010000042.1, from coordinate 3,571 downwards.
CCGCCGTTGCGTAATTCTGCTTTACGCCGCGGCCATCGGCATACATGAAGCCTAAATTGGTCAGGGCCTTGTTGTCGCCTTGTTCGGCTGCCTTGCCATACCATTTCAGCGCCTCCGCATAGTTCTGCTCTACGCCGTCACCCTTGTCGTACATCTTTCCCACGGTAAATTGCGCCGTGACATCACCGGACTCGGCTTTTTTCACCAGCGCTGTCACATCAGTATTCCCTGAGGCAGTTGCACTTTCCGGGGCTTGCGGGGCTTGAGCATCTTGACCTAACGCGGGAGCCGACAATGCGCTTAGTAACAAGGCGGCGGGAATAAAAGCTTCAAAACGCATAAAACCTCCTAACCTGCTGGAAATAGCTGAAGATAACCTCTATTGAGACAAGGATAACCTATTAAAGTGCACTCGTCATGTGTGGCTAAGCGCGGAAATACAGAGAGATATTCAGTCTAGGTTGAGGTGATCGAATTTACCGGCTAAGGGCCGGGAAAGGGGAGGGAGAAGAAGGCCGATAATAGCGGGGGCAGAGCGCCCCCGCTATTGCCAGGAGGTAATCCCTGATCAGGCGACGCTACGATTGGCATCACTCTGGTGATAGGAAATAAGGCGGTTGACCTCATTCTTGGAACCCAGGATAACCGGCACACGCTGGTGCAAATCATCAGGCTCTATTTCCATAATGCGCTCACGCCCGGTGGAGCTTACCCCACCCGCTTGTTCGACGATAAACGACATCGGGTTGGCTTCATACATCAGGCGCAGCTTACCGGCCTTGGCGGCATCTTTAGTATCCTTGGGATACATGAACACACCACCGCGCATCAGAATACGGTGCACCTCGGCGACCATGGAGGCGATCCAGCGCATGTTGAAATTCTTCTTGCGCGGGCCTTCCATGCCTGCCAGACACTCATCCACGTAACGGGTGACCGGGGCCTCCCAGAAACGCGAGTTCGATGAGTTAATGGCGAATTCCACGCTGTCTTCCGCAATCTTCATATTCGGATGGGTAAGAATAAACTCACCGATATTCTGATCGAGCGTAAAGCCGTTCACGCCGTGGCCGCTGGTCAACACCAGCATGGTGGAGGGGCCGTAAAGCGCGTAACCGGCGCACACCTGCTTGGTGCCGGCTTGCAGAAAATCTTTAGCGGTGGGGTTGGTGACACCTGCCGGGCAGCGCAGGATGGAGAAAATGGTGCCCACAGAAATATTCACATCGATGTTGGAAGAGCCGTCGAGCGGATCGAACACCAACAAATACTTGCCCTTCGGATACTGGGCCGGAATAGGGTAAATGTCGTCCATCTCCTCAGAACCCATCGCGGCCAAATGACCGGCCCACTCATTGGATTTGATAAAGACCTCGTTCGTAATAACATCTAACTTCTTTTGTGTCTCGCCCTGCACATTCTCGCTGCCCGCGCTGCCCAGCACGCCGATCAGCGCACCCTTGTTCACCGCGTTGGAGATAACCTTGCAGGCCGTAACGATATCGTTGAGCAGCGAGGTAAAATCGCCGCTGGCGCGCACCTGGCGCTGTTCTTCGATAATGAATTGTGTCAGTGTTGTACCATTATGCATATTTGCTTTTCCTTCCATGACGTCCGTGTCCCTTCGTAAGTTTATAAAAAATAAATACCCTGGGCCCTTCTTCCGAGGGGTCCATACCAAAATGCCGACGATCTGATTTAGTGGCCGATTATGCTAGACTAGCCAACAGGCGGGATGCTACGGCAGGCCAGTAGTATAGCAAATCTACCCGGTCTTAATAAAGCGGCTACCCCTGTTTTTCATCAAGCAGATTGCGCCCAGCGAGGTTCTAGTTTACCCTTGGCGACCCTAAGTCTGCGGGGCCGGTAGCTGATTTAGCTATCCGGTATGGAGAGGTGTCCGGGCGGGCGCACTGCGAAGCAGTAAGCGCCGAGCTAGGACGGCTTGGCGGGTATTCGTTAGGCCATTGCGGTAACGCCATGGCCGGCTGCAAATGCTGTAAATAATTAGGAGAGGTGTCCGAGCGGGTGAGCTGCATGGCAGCGAACGCCAAACCAAGGAAGGTTTGGCCGGGGCTAATTAACCAATTGAAGTTTCGCCATGGATGGCGTCTTAAATGTTAAATATGTGGAGAGGTGTCCGAGCGGTTGAAGGAGCACGCCTGGAAAGTGTGTATACGGTAACCCCGTATCGCGGGTTCGAATCCCGCCCTCTCCGCCATACCCAATAAAAAGGGGCCTTTTTAGGCCCCTTTTTATTGGGTATTGTGAACGGTAGATTTGAACCCGCGATATATTAAAAAGCAGGTTGACGCATACCATCCCTGGCATGCGCCCTACGGGCAGCAAAGCTGCCCCAATCTGCTCCCGGCAGATTGGTCGACCAAATTGCCCGGACCGTATTGCCCGGAGCAAAACGGGACGCGCGCAGCGTGCCCGTAGTGGGCGCCCCACGGAAAGGAGCGCATCAACAATTTGAAACAGCCGCAGGCTGGCCCGAAGGGCGTAGTACAAGGAAGTACGGAGTAATCCCGCTATCCGCCTTCTCCCCGATTATCCCAAAAGTATGTCATTCTGAGGCCGCCTTAGCGGCTGAAGAATCCCCGGCTGTAGAGGTCAGATTCTTCGCTAACTCAGAATGACAGCTTACAAGACCTTTATATCGCCTTTTTTGTATCCAAGTAAGCAAAGACCGGACTCGATAGGGCGCAAAACTAAAGGGCATTGTGCCGGCTGCTTTTCATTAGGCGGGTTATGCTGCTCAAACTACCCTAAGTGCTATTCAGTCTTACCCTGGCAAACGCAAGAGAGTATCATCTCACCTATGGCATCAATCTCTACATAAAGGATTAACTATGAACGTAGATGAACCATCTCCAGACCCGGAATCGGCGGGCGAAAAAGAACAGAACAAGTCACTCAAGAGTAATGTGAAAGCCCGGTCAACGTGGCTGCGTCTATTCTTCATGATTGTGGTCGTTCTATTGTATGGGGTTTCCAGGATAGTCGTGGGCGCGGTGGTGGCTTTGCAGTTCTTCTATGTCCTTTTTACAGGCGAGACCAACAAGCGGCTGGAGCAGCTAGGACAAGCACTGGCAACCTATACTTACCAGATTATCCGTTACTTGACGTTCATTACTGAGGAGCGGCCGTTTCCTTTCGATGCAGATTGGCCTAATGGACCCCCGGCGCCGTGAATCTGTGAATGCCAGCCGTTGTTCGATGGCCACACTGGGATGCTCTGTGCCAGTTCAAGTCTGAACTACCACATCTGTAGGAAACCTTATATCACCAATTCCGACCGGACCCCTATGATGGGGGGCTACTCTTCACAGCTGTAACCGAGGAGGGACAGCCCCTCTTCCAGATAGTCCGCGACCAAGGGCGTGGCAATGAGGTATTCCGCCGTGCGTGGTGTCCAACTGGACTTGGCGTCGGAGCGGGCGGCGTCCCATTGTTCTTCGCTGTAATCGCCTCGCCCCAGCCACATTAACGCAACCAATGCGACTTGTTGATCAGGTTCCAGGTCGTTGACGGTCGCCTTAAATTCCTGGTAGGTGAGATCATCCGC
>DATECT010000041.1:0-11602 GCA_035286765.1 Gammaproteobacteria bacterium | reverse complement strand
CGGCGGTTTGCGCCAGAAACTCCGCGATCTGTTGCTTGCTCAAGGGTTGCACGCCGCCCTCGCAGGCGTGGCAATGCTTAGTGGCTAAGTCATTCACGGTTGTTTCTCCTTAAACTTATAAAAGTCCTGATTGAGGTAGGCTACCACGTCGTTGATTTCGTTATCGCCCCATTGTGCCCCGGTCATGGATTCGCAGAAGCGCACGCGCTTTTGCAGCGAGTCATACGAGTGAATGATGCTCTTGGGACGGGTATGGATGGCAGTCGGATCGCCGTTCATGAGCTTGGTATGACAAGCGGTGCAATTGGCGGCGTACAGTTCTTTACCGCGCGCCGGGTCAGCGGCTTGCGCGGTGGACAACGTCGCCATTAACAAACCGCTAAACAGGATGATAGAGGAATAGAAACGGTGTCTTTTCATGCGGGAACTCCTACTGTTTTCTCATGAGTTTTAGACCACAAATGCGCCACGCGTGCGCTAGCGGGCGGGTGCGAGTAATGGAATGCCGAATAAAGCGGGTCGGGCGTTAGCGTGCTGGCATTTTCCTTGTAGAGTTTCACTAGGGCCTCGATCAAGGCGCGCGGGTCGCTGTATTGGGCGGCAAAGTCATCGGCCTCAAACTCATGTTTGCGTGAGAAATACGTCATGACGGGTTGCAGGAAAAAGGTGAACACCGGCACTCCAATTAAAAATAACACCAGCGCCGCGTGCAGCGAAGGATGTTCAATCCCCAGCCCGCTGTAAAACCAGGGCTGCCCGATCAGCCAGCCGAGCAGGGCGAGACCGAGTAGGCTGATAAACGCCATCACTATCATGCGTTTCTGGATATGTTTGCGCTTAAAATGGCCGAGTTCGTGCGCTAACACGGCCTCGATCTCGGCGGGTTTGAGCGTTTCCATCAAGGTATCGAAGAAGACGATGCGCTTGTTGGAACCGAGTCCGGTGAAATAGGCGTTGCCGTGCCCGGATCGGGTTGAGCCGTCCATCACAAAGATACCTTTGCTGGTAAAGCCGCATTTTTGCAGCAGTTGCTGGATGCGCAGGGCCAGGTCGGCGTCTTGTAGTTCCTTGAATTTATTGAACAGCGGCGCGATAAAGGCGGGGTAGGCCCACATCATAATTAACGAGAAACTCATCCATACCAGCCAAACGTACAGCCACCATAGGTCGCCGGAGGCGTCCATTAGCCATAGGATAAGGGTTACCAAGGGAATGCCGAGTGCAAACATCAACATGACTTGCTTGATCAGATCGGTAATAAACAGTTTGGGCGTGGTGCGATTGAAGCCAAAGCGCTGTTCGATAACAAAGGTACGGTAAATCGAGAAGGGCAGATCAAGTACGGCCATCAAGGTGAAGGTGCTTAAGATAAAGCCCACGCCGGTCCAGATCGGGCCTAGGCCCAGATTGTGCCACGCCTCATCCAGCAGATTCAGACCGCCACCCACCGTCCAAAGCAGCAACCAGACCGCCCCGGCGACAAGCTCTAATTGGCCGAAGCGGGTCTTTGCCAGGGTATAGTCAGCGGCCTTTTGATGCGCCTCGGGCGGAATTTGTCCGCTAAAGGCAGCGGGTACAGCCCCGCGATGGGCGGCCACGTGGACCATCTGGCGTCGCGCCAACCAAAGTTGGATCAGCAGGCCGCAAGCCAGGGCAACAACAAATAGCACGCTCAATGAATTCATTTAAATTTATTCCTAATTAACGTCGTAACTAGGTTAGCCTCTGGTAGAATGCTTGGCAAGACGCTCCCCGGCAACTCCTATAAGGCATAAGTGAAAAATTAGCATGGCGCAAAACCCCAACAACCTCATCTGGATCGACCTGGAGATGACGGGTTTGAATACCGAAGTCGATCAAATCATCGAAATTGCCACCATCGTCACCGATAGTGAACTCAACATCCTCGAAGAGGGGCCGGTGCTCGCCATCCATCAGAACAACGCCATCTTAGACAGCATGGATAACTGGAATACACAACAGCACGGTAAATCCGGTCTTACCGAGCGCGTGAAGATGAGCTTGGTGAACGAGATTGAGGCTGAACAACGGACGCTGGAGTTCCTGGCCAAATACGTGCCGCGTAATAAATCACCGATGTGCGGCAACAGCATCTGCCAGGATCGGCGCTTCTTGCACCGCTGCATGCCCGACTTGGAAAAGTATTTTCACTACCGTAATCTCGACGTCAGTACTATTAAAGAATTGGCCAAGCGCTGGGCGCCGGCCATGGCAGATGGTTTTGCAAAGACCCCCACACATCTGGCCTTGGACGACGTGCGCGATTCAATCCGTGAACTGAAATATTACCGTGAACATTTTTTTAAAGTGTAGGTCATAGTCACACGGTAGTTGCGCAAGGCGCGCCGCACCCCGGCCCGCACCGGGGGCATCTAGCAGTGGTTTGAGTGACTCTGCTATACTATGTGTAACTTCCCATCGTTCAAGTGTTTAGGTGATTTATGGATGTAATCGACAGAATTAGAGATCAGGTGCAGGGCAATCCGGTGATCCTGTATATGAAGGGCACGCCGAGTATGCCGCAATGTGGTTTTTCCAGCCGCGCGGCGCAGGCCTTGTTGGCATGTAATGCCAACTTTGCCCATGTAAACGTATTAGCCGATCCGGAAATCTTCCAAAATTTACCGCGCTTTGCCAATTGGCCGACCTTTCCGCAACTCTATATCAATGGTGAGTTGATTGGCGGCTGCGATATTACGCTTGAGCTTTATCAATCCGGTGAGTTGCAAAAGTTGCTGGACGCTGCCAAAAAACCGGCTGAAGAGCAGGCGCAACATTAGATTTAGTTAACCAGTCCCCCTTGCACGGATGTCTTCGTGCGCTGCCCAGGGATGGGCTTTTTTATTCCTAAAATTTCACCCTGCTGTTAATTATTAACTAGCCTCCAGCCGATCTGCTCGCCGGCTCGGAACGGCACTAAGTTGTCTGCGCCCAGCTTAAATACCGCGGGTACCGTCCACGCCTGCTTTGCCAGGGTAATATTATCGCTATTACGGGGCAGCCCATAAAAATCGGCACCGTGGTGGCTGGCAAAGGCCTCGAGTTTATCCAATGAGCCTGCTTGTTCGAATGCCTCGGCATACAACTCGATAGCGGCGTGCGCGGTGTAAATCCCCGCACAGCCACAGGCCGATTCCTTGGCCTGTTGGGCATGCGGCGCGCTGTCGGTGCCCAGGAAGAATTTGGGGTTGCCGCTGGTGGCGGCCTTGAGCAGCGCTTCGCGATGGGTTTCACGCTTGAGCACCGGCAGACAGTAATGGTGCGGCCGCATGCCGCCCGCCAGCATGGCGTTGCGATTCAACAATAAATGGTGCACGGTAAGAGTGGCGGCAATTTTGGCGGAGGCCGCCGACACATAATCCACTGCCTCACGGGTGGTGACATGCTCAAACACGATGCGTAACTGCGGAAATTTTCTTACTAAGGGTTCAAGTTCGCGATCAATAAATACCTTTTCACGGTCGAATATATCGACTTGCGGATCGGTTACCTCGCCATGCACCAATAGCGGTACATCATGCTCCTCCATGGCGGCCAGCACGGGTTGAACCTTGCGTAGATCGGTCACACCAGAATCCGAGTTTGTAGTTGCGCCGGCCGGATAGTATTTAATGGCTACCACTTGCCCGCTGGCCTTGGCCTGGGCGATTTCTTGCGGCGGCGTATTATCGGTGAGATAGAGCGTCATTAAGGGGTTAAACCGGCTGCCCTCTGGCAGGGCGGCGAGTATGCGCCCACTATAGGCGAGTGCCATTGCGGTCGTGGTAATGGGCGGCTTGAGGTTGGGCATGATGATCGCGCGGGCAAACTGCTGGGCGCTATGTTCCAGCACGGCGGCCATGGCGGCACCGTCGCGCAGGTGCAGATGCCAGTCATCGGGACGGGTCAGGCTATACGTAGTCACGGCAGGGTTTCGTTGTTAAGATGCGTCATTATGGCATGTTTATCAGTGGTATACGCAACGCCCGGGTAGATTCACTATAAACTCAGGCACTCTACAATGTTATTCTATAGCATGTTAATCCCTTTATTATGCGACCCTTACTTTAGGAGCAGTTATGAAATCTAAGCTAGCACTTGTCGGCTTATGCCTTTCTTCCAGTCTTGTATTCGCGGAAGAGGCCGCCGACCTCTCCACTCCCAAGCAAAAGCTAAGCTATACCGTCGGGCACCAAATTGGGCAGAGTCTCAAAAGACAGGAACTAGACATTGACGTAGATGTGGTAAGCACGGCCATCAAGGACGTCTTGACTGGCGCCAAAGTGAGGCTTTCTGCGGAAGATATGCAGGCAGCCATTCAAAATCATCAACAGGAGTTGGGTAATAAGCGTGCCGCCATGGGTGAGACCAATAAGAAAGAGGGGCAGGTGTTTCTAGAGGCGAATAAGAAAAAAGAAGGCGTGGTGACGTTGCCCAGTGGCTTGCAGTATAAGGTTATTACCCAAGGCAAGGGCAAAAAGCCGAAGCCGACCGATACCATTGTGGCCAACTATCGCGGCACCTTGATTGACGGCAAGGAGTTTGATAGCTCCTATAAGCGCGGCGAGCCGGCCACTTTTCCGGTAAATCAGGTCATCAAGGGCTGGCAGGAGATTCTGCCGATGATGACCGAGGGTTCCAAGTGGCAGGTGTTCATTCCCTCCGACCTGGCTTATGGTGAGAATGGCGCGGGTGCCGATATCGGCCCTAATGCCGCGCTGATTTTTGATATTGAGCTGATATCCATTAAGTAAGGATCGCACTCGATCCTGGCGGAATTTTCGGGATCATAGAGAACGGGAACCTGCTTTCGGCGCCGTGCCGGAAGCAGGCTGCTCGAATTCCGAGACTGTGGCGATGTTTGATCAGAAGACCTACGCAGTGCTGGCGGATGCCACGGTGCTGATCCATGCCGGTCTTGTGATGTTCGTGGTCATCGGGCAGGTACTGATCTTGGTGGGCTGGTGGCAGGCGTGGCAATGGCCCCGCAACGCCGCGTTTCGCGCCGCACACCTGATAACCATTAGCTTTGTAGTACTGGAAACCTGGCTGGGCATGGTCTGCCCCTTAACAACGCTAGAGAACTATTATCGCAACCTGGCCGGGATGGATAGTTATGGCACAAGCTTCATTGCTTATTGGATGAATAAAGTGCTCTTTTATTCATTTCCGGCATGGGTCTTTACGCTGATCTATTCGCTATTTTTCCTGCTGGTATTGCTTACCTTATGGGTGTATCCACCGCGCCGGCGCAAGCCGGTATAAAGGTTCCGCCATCACCTCTTTTTTCCTGCTGATTCTATGTGTTTTCGGGGCATGGTTCTGGTTTGAGACCATGCGAGTGCGAGAACTCGCCATCGCCACTGCCAAGTCTTTATGCAGCAGCTACGAGGCCCAGTTTTTGGATGATACGGTTGCGCTCAGCGCGCTGGGTATAGGGCGGGATAGCGCCGGACAATTGCGCATCCGCCGCGTTTATCAGTTTGATTTTAGCGATAGCGGCAATAACCGGCGCAAGGGCTATATCCTGATGCTCGGCGTCAGGTGCGAGGCGTCGAGGATGGAGACGGATGAAGGGCTGCATTAGGGCTACAGTGAATTAATACCCCGCCTCATCATCGCGATGTGTTTGCAGATCGATTAAATTCCCTTGATGATCCACTTTTATGCGGAAGTTGATAGGCTGGCAACAGACCTGGCAGTCTTCGATATAGTCTTGGCTGCCCGCGGAGGTGTCGATGGCGGTTTCAAAGCTTTCTCCGCAGTAGGGGCAAGCAATAATGTGCAACTCGTTCATATCACTCATAAGGATTTTTGAGACGGTTGATTATTCAGTAGTTGCGGCGCCTTGCAATGCCTCGCTGGCCTCCAGCCATTGTCTTTCAGCCGTGCTTAACGATTCTCTGAGTTGCGCTTGTTGTTTCAACAACTGCTTTAATCGTTCCTTATTCTCCGCATCGTATAGCTGAGGATCGGCAAGCGTAGTCTCCAAGGTTTGACTCTCGTTGCTTAGCCGCTCCATTTTTTTCTCAAGCTCGCTTAGCTGTTTTTCTAAAGGACGGCGTTGTTGCGCAGCCAGATTGCGTTGCTCGGCCTCCAAACGCTTTTGTTGCTTGCGTTCACCGGCGGTGCGGGTATTGGGGGCGGATTTTACCGGCTCGTCAGTCGCTGGCGGCGCGGTTTTCGCCGTGCGCGATTGCAGTAACCAATCGCGATAATCATCCAAATCGCCGTCGAATACCTCGACGCCGCCATCGGCGACCAGCACCAAGCTATCGGTGGTGGTACGCAACAGGTGACGGTCGTGCGAGACCACGACCAAGGCCCCTTCATATTCTTGCAGCGCAAAACTCAAGGCATCACGCATGGCGAGATCGAGGTGATTGGTAGGCTCATCCAGGAGCAGCAGGTTGGGGCGCTGCCATACCAATAAGGCCAGCGCCAGGCGCGATTTTTCACCGCCCGAAAAAGGTCTTACCGGGCGCAGCGCGTCCTCACCGACAAAACCGAAGCCGCCGAGAAAGCTGCGCAATTGCTGCGCGCGCGCCTGCGGGTCGAGCCGCTGTAGATGTTGCAAGGCATTGTCATCGGGGCGTAGTTGTTCAAGCTGGTGCTGGGCGAAGTAGCCGATTTTAAGCCCCGTGCCTTCCAGGCGCGTGCCGTCCAGAGGTTTGATGACGCGGGCGAGCAATTTAATTAAGGTGGACTTACCCGCGCCGTTGCGCCCCAGCAGCCCCAGACGCGTACCCGGCACCAGGGTAAGGTTAATATTTTGCAGCACGATATGGCTGCCGTAACCTGCCGTGACCTGTTCCAAGCGCAACAGCGGGTTGGGCGCCTTGTCGGGGCTGGCAAAGGCGAAATGGAAGGGCGAATCGACATGCGCAGCGGCGATGGTCTCCATGCGCGATAGCGCCTTGACCCGGCTTTGCGCCTGGCGCGCCTTACTGGCCTTGGCCTTAAAGCGCCGGATAAAGTCTTGGATGTGCGCGATCTCGCGCTGCTGTTTATCATAGGCAGCCTGCTGCAAGGCGAGGTGCGCGGCACGCTGGGTCTCGAACTGCGCATAATTGCCTTTGTAGAGGGTAATTTTGCGGTGCTCGACATTGGCGATGGCGTCCACCACGCTGTCGAGGAAGTCGCGATCATGCGAGATGAGCAGCAAGGTACCGGCGTAACTGCGCAGCCACTGCTCCAGCCAGACCACGGCGTCGAGATCGAGGTGGTTGGTGGGCTCGTCGAGCAGTAGCAGATCGGAGCGGCACATCAGGGCGCAGGCCAGATTCAATCTCACCCGCCAGCCGCCGGAGAAGGTGTTGACCGGGTTGCCTTGCTCGTGCGCGGGGAAGCCTAGGCCATGCAGCAGCTGCGCGGCGCGCGCCCGTGCGGTATAGCCGCCGATGGATTCGTAGCGCGCGTGCAGCGTGCCGATACGCAAGCCATCGTCTTGCTGGTGGGCGTGTTCAAGCTGCGCCTCGATGTCGCGCAGCTCGGCATCGCCGTCCATCACGTACTCGATAGCAGGTAGTTCCAGGGCCGGGGTTTCTTGCCCGACATGGGCAATGCTCAGGCGCGCGGGGATATCAATATCGCCCGCGTCTTGATGCAATTCACCACGCAGCAAGGAAAATAGGCTGGATTTTCCTGCGCCATTGGCCCCCGTCACGCCGACCTTCTGACCGGCATAAATCGTGAGGTTGATATTATCGAGCAGCGGCCTGCCGCCCCGTTGTAAGGAAAGATTGCGTATGCTGATCATAGCCGGCAATTATACAACCATCCGCGCCATAAAGCGTTATTCAGATTCGGCGATGGGATCGAGCCGAGGGCCGCGGGCCAGGGATGGCGCGTTTGCGGATTCGGCGAAGACTTAAGGGCACTTCTAAAAATAGTGGATTTTGTCTTTAGGCTAGGCGGAATGTTGCGAGGAAGCGGTCGCTCCTGCGCATCCCTGCGCGCGCGACATTCGGGCTTCCTGCCCAGCAGAGTGTACACGGTAGTACATGAGCATTTCGACGTACAGGGATGTACTAGTGTCGCGGGAGGCAGGATGCCGGGAGCGACCGAGCAGCATTCCAACACCGCATAAAGACAGAAGACGCATTTTTAGAGGTGCCCTTAATAATGAGGCGGCCGGGTTTCCTCTGCAGGGCTGGCAATATTCGGCTGGGCCTGGGCGAGTAACTGTTCCTTGAGGGCCGCTATTTCCAGGCTAAGCCTGTCTATGAGCTTTTGGTGTTGCACAATGACATCATTAAGTTCTTGCAGCGTGGCCTCTTGATGGGTCAGCCGGATCTCTAAATCCATCAAGCGGGAATCGGTGGTACCAATATTTTCTTGAGTCAAAGGTGATTCCTAGCGGTTGCTCGCTTTAATAAGAACATGTTTTGCCGATCTGGACAAATCTTTAATCGACAATTCACGTTTTAATGCCTGTGAGTGATCGCTACACGGCTCTTGATAAACCAGTTTAACAGGTAGCCGGCTGCGCGTGTAACGCGAGGCAACCCCCTCATTATGTTGTTTCAAGCGTCGCTCTAAATGATTGGTGATTCCCGTGTACAATGAACCATCGCGGCATTTCAGGATATACAGCAGCCAGCCATTTTCATGGACGGCTGGCAGTTCTTGTTCTGTTAGAGGTATTGGTTTGCGCATGTTGCGGCAGAGTCGAAGTAAGTCAGCCTCGATAGTAAAGCTATGTGGTTATTAGCCCGTACATATACCATAATCATTTTAGGAAACCCCTGATGTATCAATGGCCGTCGTTCCCCCCTTCGGCGGAGCCTGGCCTGAGCTTGTCGAAGGGCTCAGAGCCTGCCCTGAGTTTGCCGAAGGGATAAACTCCAGCGGGAATCCAGTAGTCACTGAATTATAAGTACTGGATTCCGGGTCTCCACTACGCTTCGCCTGGAATGACGACACATCAGAGCCTCCTTAGTCTATTCAGGTAAAGATATACCAATGTTACCCGATCTCAAACAATTGCACGAATTGCTGGTCCTGGCCTCCAAACAGGAATTGCTGCCGCGCTTTGCCGAGGTTACCCGCGCCGAAAAGCCCGACGGCAGTATTGTGACCAGCGCAGACATTGCGATGCAAAAAAATATCCAGGAAAACTTAAATCGGCTTTGGCCCGAATATAATTTTTTGGGCGAGGAAATGACCGAAGACGAGCAGCAAAGTCTGCTCAATGACAGCAATATGGGCCTATGGTGCCTCGATCCCCTGGATGGCACCAGTAATTTCGCCGCAGGCATCCCGTTCTTTGCCGTATCGCTGGCCCTGATTATTAACGGCGAGGTAGTGCTGGGGCTGGTGTACGACCCCGTGCGCGACGAATGTTTCAGCGCTCAAAAAGGGCAGGGAGCCTGGCTGAATACTACGCGCTTAACGGCCCGTGAATTCGGCTTGCCGTTGAATCGCAGCATCGCCGTCGTTGACTTTAAGCGCCTACCCGCACCACTTGCAGCTAAGTTGGTCAAACATCCACCCTATTACTCGCAGCGTAACTTCGGCTCGGTCGCCCTGGAATGGTGCTGGCTGGCGGCAGGGCGCTTCCAGGTCTATCTGCACGGACGACAGCGGGTGTGGGATTACGCCGCGGGCAGTTTGATATTGGCGGAAGCCGGCGGTCACGCAGCAACATTGGAAGACGATACGCCGTGCGGCATGGAATTTAAGCCGTGTTCGGTGGTAGCGGCATTGGATAGCAGCTTATTTGATGCATGGCGCGGCTGGCTGAAGACGTAATTGTGGTGGAGCAATGAGCAGGCTGAAACTCTGGCGCGGTGATATTACGCAACTCGCCGTGGACGCCATCGTTAATGCCGCCAATAATTCACTGCTAGGCGGCGGTGGCGTGGACGGCGCGATACATCATGCCGCAGGCCCGGAACTATTGGAAGCCTGCAAAAAACTCAACGGCTGCGCCACGGGCGAGGCCAAGATCACGCCGGGTTTTCGGCTTCCGGCGCGTTGGGTCATTCATACGGTGGGGCCGGTGTGGCGCGGCGGCGATAATGACGAGGATGCGTTACTCGCGCGCTGTTATCAAAGCTGTTTTGATCTGGCTAAACACCACGCGCTGCGTAGCATCGCCTTTCCCTCGATCAGCACAGGTGCTTACGCTTTTCCCGTCGAACGTGCAGCAAACATAGCGTTGGCGGAAATAAGGCAGGCATTAAAAAAGAATACAGTGTTGGAGCAGGTACTGGTGGTGGCCTTTAATGCACACGTCCATGACTGTTACGCAAAGCTATTGCAAAATAATCAACAAGGAACTATGTAGGTTGGTCTGAGGTACGAAGCCCAACACTCGCAATCCCATTCGTTGGGCTTCACGATGTTCAGTCCAACCTACGTGCTAATTCGTTAAAATTTATCCCGTTTATTAGATAATGGAGTTGGTTTCTTGGGAGAGAGGGACATAGTTTTACGGCCATCCTGGTCTTCTTGTAGTTTAAGGTCGTTGAAAATGGCGGCCAAATCATAATTAAATTTAGCCGCATGTTCCTCGCGAACTTTTCTTATCTGCTCTACAATTTCGTCTCTCATGATCTGGTGGCAAAGCGTGCGCTACGTTGACAATAATTGATCTTGTTTGGCGCAATACGCTGAGCTATTGCGCCCTTGTATTATGTCTCCGTCTTGAAGTGTAACTCAAGGCGGCGTAGTCGGATGCCGCTTGCGCCCTTTGGCTTAAAGCCTGTAGCGTAGATTTTGCACCGGCTACTCCTCTACTCTGGCGAGAAATCGAACAGTATCTTTGGCCCGGCTTGGCCGTGAGCCCGCATTGACAAGGTAGATTGCGCGGAGGCTATTATGAATACCACCCCTGTGTTAGGTATTGATGTATCCAAAGACAAGCTCGACTGCGCCTTAGGGGTCGAGGGCAAGTACAAAAGCAAAGTCGTTACCAATAATCCTCAAGGGTTCGCAGGTCTTTGGGTCTGGCTCCAGAAATGGCACGTTGACTCACCCCATGTCTGCATGGAAGCCACCGGAGTTTACTGGGAGGCCTGTGCGGAATTTCTGACGGGCCACGGCCTGAAAGTCAGTGTGGTGAATCCTGCTCAGATTAAAGCGTTTGGCGGCTCCCGCTTGGTGCGCACCAAGACCGATGCGGTGGATGCCCGTCTGATTGCGGATTTCTGTCAGCGCATGTGTCCGGGTGCTTGGCAGCCACCCTCGCCAGGCGAACGCGCATTACGCGCCTTGGTGCAGCGTTTGGATACACTCCAGCGTATGCACACGCAGGAAAGCAACCGCTTGGGCGTGGCGCGTGAAGCAGTCAGAGCAGGCATTGCCGATCACCTGGTTTGGTTGGATAAGGAAATTGAGAGCCTAATCCAACAGATTCGCGCCCGTATTGACGAAGACCCCGATCTCAAACACAAACGTGATTTGCTCGACAGCATCCCCGGTGTCGGGGAGCGCACCATTGCGGCTATCTTGGCATTCGGCGCTGATCCGACTCATTTCGCCAATGCGCGACAGTGTGTCGCCTTTGCGGGTCTCAATCCCAGGCAGCATCAATCGGGGAGCAGTGTGAAGGGTAAACCTCGTATGTCGAAAGTAGGACACGCGCTACTGCGCAAGG
>DATECT010000040.1:0-8341 GCA_035286765.1 Gammaproteobacteria bacterium | reverse complement strand
CGCCGTCCGTGGCGCGCGGCCCTCGGCTCGATCCCATCGCCGACGTGTTGCTCGCTAATATACTTGCGCGGCCGTTGGTCGAGTTTGCCCCCTACTTCGCCACCTTGGTGCGGCAGCAGGGCCGCATCGTGTTATCCGGTATATTGCGCGAGCAGGCGCTAGAGGTCAGCAGCGCCTATGAACCGTGGTTTAACATGGCCCCGCCCACGCTGCGCGATGATTGGGCACGCTTGGAAGGCCGGCGAAAATCAGCTAAGGTACCTTAAATTAGATTTCGCCCACGCGGAGTGAATCCGCGTGGGCGACCAAAGGGGGTGAACCCGTGCAGCGGGTGAACGACAACACAGGGATGTGTTGGCTGGGGTTTCAAGCACCGCAGGAGAGCGGTGCGTAGAAACTAGCCGGCGGCAATGCTATGCTGTCCTGCATAGCATTGCCGCCCCAGCCATGCCCTCCCTGGCATGGCGCTCACTGCTGGGCAGTTCGCCCCCTTTGGAAACCCCATTGCTAAAGTTTCCGCAGCAAGCTGCGGAATAGGGAATATATGTATACCCAATGTCCCAACTGCGATAGTTTTTTTCGCATCGGTATTCCCCAGCTTAAAAGCGGGCAAGGCAAGGTGCGTTGCGGTCAGTGCGACGTGGTGTTTAATGCCTTGGTCAATCTTACCGAGGAACTCCCCGCCATCCCCACGATGGTTGAGCGCATAGACCACCTCGCACTGCCTCCGCCTATTAGTGAACCCGAAGCGGCGGTCAAGTTGAGCCTGCAGGAGGTGGTGGATAACGCGCAAATCGTCCCAGAAAGGCCGCTACCCGAGCACCCCCCGTCCCGGCCCGCCGGTGCTGATCTCCCTCCACAAGGCATGCAGCCGAGTATGCCTGAGCCGTCCGCACGCGCGCCCGACGCCATGCCCAGTTTTACTATCGTTGATGAAGTCAAGGAAGACGCGAATTCGCTTAGCAAGCGAGTCGTGAAGCCAGGATTGGGTAAGCATGCCCACCCTCACCCACCTAAACATGCGGAGAGCCGGGCGCCTTTTGTTGCGCCGGAACACGCCGGTGAACATGACACGGCCCGGCATCACAAGGTAAATCACCACCTTGGTTTTAATACCGAGGCCTTTGCGGCCAAACAATATAGCGGCGCGGATGGGTCTGATACTGCACAAGCTACGCATAGGCCACAGCAGACCACCCACACCGGCACGGATCATCATAGCGAATCCGCAAACGCGCCTTCCGTGGCGCGCGGCCCTCGGCTCGATCCTATCGCCGAATCCGCATCCCCCCTTGATGAAACCAAGCTCGCCCCGGCCGCGCACACCGGCAAACAATTAACCCCTCATCGTGCGTCCCCGACCGGCCGCGATCTGGCTGCCCTTATCATTCCCGACCGGCGCATGTCCCCGCGCATGCAAGAGCTTGAAACACTGCCGGAAGATGACCTGCCCGAGGATTACCCGCCGCGGCCCCATGCTATATACAGCTGGCTGGGCACCGTCGTTTGGACGCTAGGAATAGTAGGACTCCTGGCGCTGCTCATCGTGCAATACGGCTATTTCATGCGCGAGAATTTGGCCGGTTATGTGGCGCTGCGGCCTGGCCTGGAAAAAATGTGCGCAGTGATCGACAATTTCAAGCCGTGCGAAATTCCACTGCGCCGTGAACTGAGCCAGATTACCTTGGTCAACCGCGATGTGCGCGCTCATCCCACGGTGCAAGATGCCCTGCTTGCGAATATCACCTTGATCAATCAAGCACCTTTTCCGCAGGCCTATCCAGGCTTGCAATTAACCCTATCTGACCTCAACGGCACGATAGTCGCCAAGCGCCGCTTCCAACCCGGCGAATACTTGGAACCGGGCACCGATATCAAACACGGTATGACCCCGCAAACACCCATCTCCGTAGTATTGGAGATCGCCACGCCCAGCATAGGTTTTCAACTGGCCTCCTGGAATTTCACGCTGTTCTAATCGCCTTGGTTAATGCCGGCACGGCGCCGGCGCCCGCCATGCCCGTCCGTTTATTGTCACCCCCGCCGTAAAACGGAGGGAGCAAACGGCTCCTAACGCTGTCTATTTATTTAACTGGCCACCTTACTGCCATAAGAAACCGGGGTTGAGCGAGGACTGCGGCCAGGAGATGGATAGTGATGGGTAATGGATAAACGGTGATGGGTAACACATCTCTCATTATCCATTATCCGACAGCGTTGCGATTGTATTCGTGCACACGGCGCGCCACGCTTACTTAAAAACAGGAGCGCTGTAAAACAAATTAATCAGCGGTTTCTAACTAAAATTTCTCAATGAAGGTGATTAGCACCCGTTAGCAAAAAATAAAATTTGCATCAAGGAGCTACCATGCGCATCGCATTGCTTAGCACTCCCTGCGTGAGTTGCCCGCCCCAGACCTATGGCGGCACGGAACTTGTCGTTCATCAACTAGCCGAAGGCTATGTTAAACGCGGCCATCAAGTGGTGCTGTATGCCACCGGCGACAGTTGCACCAGCGCCGAACTGCGCTACCGCTATGCACAGGCGGTTTGGCCGCCCAGCACCTTATCGGAGCTTGATCACGTCAGCTATGCTTACCACGATATAAGACAACGCAAAAAACCGTTCGATATTATTCACTCGCACAGCATTCCCGCGCTGCTGATATCGAAATTGTTGGACGATAGCCCGCCCATTGTTCATACCATTCACCATAGCCGTGATGAAATTTTAAGCGACGTTTACCAACGCCATCCCACTATCGACTATATTTTTATTAGTAACCGGCAGCGATCATTGGAGGTTTCTCTACCTCACGCCACGGTGATACACCATGGTTTGCAGGCGGAACGTTACCCATTCCAGCCCGCAGGCCAAGACTATGTGGCCTTTATTGGCCGCTTCGCGCCTTACAAAGGCCCGCTGGTCGCCATCGAGGTCGCACGGCGCGCGGGGCTGCGCCTGCGCATCGCCGGTGATGTGCACGATGTAGACCGCGCCTTTTACGAACAGCATCTAGTGCCGCGACTGCATACAAGCGATATTGAATATCTGGGCCCGGCCAATCATCAGCAGAAGGTAGAGCTACTCGGGCATGCGCGCGCAACGCTGTTTCCCATTTCCTGGGAAGAGCCATTTGGCCTGGTGATGATTGAATCCATGCTATGCGGCACACCGGTGATCGCCTTCGCGCGCGGCAGTGTGCCGGAGATTATCGATGAAGGCGTCACCGGCTACGTCGTTCACGACGCCGATGAAATGCTGATGCGCCTGGATGATGCGGCCCGCCTCGATCGCGCAAGGATCAGGCAACATGCCGTTAAGCGTTTTGGCATAGACCGCATGGTGGATGAGCATCTTGCTTATTATCACAGCTTAATTAATCACCACCGCAAAGGAACTCAAGGTGAATTACATGCCCTCATCCCCCGCATCGCCCATTGAACCCTTAACGCAACCCAGCCTTAGCGCGACGGAGGAGGTAGTCTCTCCGCCACAGACCGACCTGGCGAGTGGAGAGCTAATGCCGATCGCGGCTGAGCAAGTGTTCGGCTGGGTGGTACCGGCCAGGGGGCCGGAAGTCGGCACGGGCCGGAAATTAGTGCTGAAACGCGGCAGCACCTTCGCCGTTCTCAACGGGCGCGGCAATGTCACGCCCGCCGGCGCTGCTGAACTCGGGCTGTTTTTCAAGGACACGCGCTTTTTAAGCTTTTACGAGCTTAAATTACCCGGCGATACGCCCTCTGAATTGTGCAGCCACGTCTCCACACAGTATGTCAGTCAGATCGATCTATCCATCTATGACGGCTTCACCATAGACGATGTCGATACCGAATTGCGCGCGCAAAATTTTATGCACCTGCAACGCCGCCAGGTCATCACCGATGCATTCGTTGATCACCTGCAGTTGATTAATTATCTTCCTCATCCCGTGCGCCTGCACATCGAGTTGTGGTTTTCGGCAGACTTCGCCGACCTGTTCGAGGTACGCGGTTTCGAGCGCGACAAGCGCGGACAGTTTTATGCACCGCAAGTGGGCACCAACCAAGTACGCCTCGCCTACAAAGGGCTTGATGAATTCTATTACCGCAGTAATTTAATATTCTCCCCCAATCCAAATTTAATTGACGGCCGTCATGTGCGCTGGGATATCGCACTCAAGCCGGGTGAGCGCATTGATCTGGAAATCGTGGTGTTGCCCACCCAGGGTTACTCGCTTGAGCACCGGGAAATTTCCTTGCCGTCCGGCATGGCCTTCGCCGAACGTGAGCGCGAAATCGATAGCAGTTGCCAATTATGGAGTCAGCAATGCACTCAATTTACTACCTCTGATGAATTTTTTAATACCGCCCTGGAGCAGGGGTGCGCCGATCTAAAGGCTTTAATACTGGAAGAAGGCGAGCGGCATATCATCGCCGCCGGCGTGCCGTGGTATGTCGCACCGTTTGGACGTGATTCCCTCATCACAGCCTTTCAAGCCCTGCTGGTGCGCCCGGAACTGGCGCGCGATAGTCTACAGTTTCTCGCCTATTATCAGGGTAAAACAGTGGATGACTTTAAAGAGGAGGCACCCGGCAAGATCATGCATGAACTGCGCTACGGTGAATTGGCGCGCATGGGTGCGATACGACACACACCTTATTATGGAACTGTGGATGCCACCCCGCTATTTATCATTTTGCTAGAAGAATACTGGCGCTGGACGGCGGATAAAAACGGCGTCAGTGCGTTACTACCCGCTGCAATCAAGGCGGCAGAATGGCTTATCAGCACTGAACGCTGGGGCGGCGATCCCGATGGCGATGGCCTCATCGAATATCATGGCGCGGCGGGCGGTGTCGGCCTGGAGAATCAAGGCTGGAAGGATTCTGCCGACGGCGTGCCCTGGCCTGATTACAAATTGGCAAAGTCGCCCATTGCGCTGATCGAAGTGCAGGGTTATGCCGTCGATGCCTTTCGTCGTTTGGCGGCCTTACTGAAGGAAGTCAGCAATGATGCAGATGCCGCCCGGCCCTGGGAACAACGCGCGGATGAATTAGCGGCGCGCATTGAAGAATATTTCTGGCTGCCTCAGCAGCAGTATTACGCATTGGCCTTAGATGGCCATAAGCAGCCACTGCCCACCATCACCTCCAACCCTGGGCATTTGCTGTTTAATAAAATCATCAGCGCCGAACGGGCGCAGTCCGTCGCGCAGCAATTGATGGGGCCCCAACTGTTCAGCGGCTGGGGCATACGCACCCTGGCCAGCCAGCAGCAGGCCTATAATCCACTCAGCTATCACAACGGCACGGTATGGCCGCATGACAATTCCATGATTGCCATGGGCCTGTCGAATTACGGTATGCAACCGATGGCCCTGAAAATTTTTGACGCCATGTTTATAGCAGCACGCAGTTTCACGCATATGCAATTACCGGAATTGTTCTGCGGCATCGGTCCCAGCGAGGCCAACTTTCCCGTGCATTACCCAGTAGCCTGTCTACCACAAGCCTGGGCCAGCGGAAGCTGGTTCTTGTTTTTACGCGCCATTCTCGGCATTCAGCCCAACGTGCCGCGCGGCAGGCTGGAAATTTTACAGCCGTGCCTGCCCGAGTGGCTGAAAGAGGTGCGCCTCTCCAATCTGCGCGTGGGCAATACCACGCTCGATCTATCCTTCTTCCGCAAGGGCAATCGCGCCAATGTGGAGGTGCTGGGTGTGGAAGGAGACCCGCTGCGTATCCAGATTCAGATTTAATCGAGTGATGAGTAAGGTGAAAAGCCGTAATGGGTAAACGGTGATGGGTAAAGGGCAGAAATCCGTAATGGGTAAACGGTAATGCGTAAAGGCAAGAATGCACGGCCCATAACCCATCACTCATCACCCATCATCCATCATCCATTACTCATTACCCATCAGCCTTTACCGCCAGCGACACACTGCTAGCGGGAATTTGCTATAATGGAATTTAGGAGTCGACCAGACAGTCGCCCGCGCCGTTGGTGCGAGAGGAAAGTCCGGGCTCCATAGGGCAGGGTGCCAGGTAACGCCTGGGAGGCGCGAGCCTACGGAAAGTGCCACAGAAAATATACCGCCAGTTTAGGCTGGTAAGGGTGAAATGGTGCGGTAAGAGCGCACCGCGCGGCTGGCAACAGCCGTGGCAGGGAAAACCCCACCCGGAGCAAGACCAAATAGGGAAACGATAGTGCGGCCCGCACTGTTTCCGGGTAGGTTGCTTGAGGTGCGCGGTGACGTGCATCCTAGACGAATGACTGTCCCTGACAAAACCCGGCTTATCGGTCGGCTCCTTACTTTACCTTGGGCTCCCCCGCCGCAATCCTTTCTTCCTTTTAGCTATTTCCAGATCGTCATCGCAGACCTTGTCCTCATCGCGTTTCTACCTCACAAGCTAGTTGATAATTCTTCGCTAACTTTGCTTGACAAGGATGAGTTTCCCTCCCTATAGTGGATGAAAGTGGAACAAAGTGGGTTATAGTGGAAAGAATGCCTGTAAGGGGGGATGTCATTGTTTCGTGGTGTCAGCACGCTAAATTTGGACGCGAAGGGCCGCATGACGATGCCGACCAAGTATCGCGAGCGCCTGGAAGCCCAGTCCAATGGCCAGTTAATCATCACTATCGACCCCGAAGACCGTTGTCTCTGGTTGTACCCCCTGCCCGTTTGGGAAGGCATCGAACGTAGCCTGGATAGCCTGCCCAGCCTCGACAAGGGCTCGCGGCGCATGCAGCGCTTGCTCATCGGTCATGCCACCGAGTGCGATTTGGACAGCCAGGGGCGCATGCTTCTGCCTCCCCCTTTGCGTGAATTTGCCAAGCTGGACAAGCAGATCGTGTTGATCGGTCAAGGCAAAAAGTTCGAGGTTTGGGATGAACTGACGTGGGCTGAGCGGCGTAATAAATGGCTAAACGAGGACATGGAGGATTACCGGGAGTTATCCGATGACATGAAGAAGCTGTCGCTCTGAGAACCTGTTCAAGATTTCGACCAAGGGAGGCAGTGCAAGGCAACATCGAACGAAACAGCGGAGCATACACGAAGTATGTGAGCACTTTGAGTTCGATTTTAACGCCGCAATGCGCCCTTCAGCGCGATCTTGAACAGGTTCTGAGATAGCTTATGACGGAGATCTACCCACACCGCCCGGTACTGCTTGATGCGGTAGTGGAAGGCTTAAATATTGACCCGCAGGGGCTGTATGTCGACGGTACCTTCGGGCGCGGCGGACATGCCCAGGCAATATTACAAAGGCTGGGGCCAAAGGGGCGCCTGCTGGCGGTGGACAAAGACCCGCAGGCTTGTGAGGTGGCGCGACAAAAATTTGCAGCGGATGGGCGTTTCATGATTGAACGGGGTACGTTCGCAGGTCTGAAGGGGTATGTGCAGAGCCGTGGTTGGCTCGGCCAGGTGAACGGTGTTGTGCTCGATTTAGGGGTATCCTCGCCGCAACTGGACGACCCCGATCGCGGCTTTAGCTTCAGCCACGATGGCCCGCTCGATATGCGCATGGACCCGGAGACGGGCTTGAGTGCCGCCGCTTGGCTGGCTACGGCCAGCGAGGCCGAGATTACCCGGGTGCTGCGCGACTATGGTGAAGAGCGTTATGCCAAGCGCATCGCCCGCGCCATCGTGCAGGCCCGCAGCGAGACACCTATTATTAGCACGCGCCAGCTCGCCGGCATCGTGGCAGCGGCCAATCCGGCCTGGGAAAAGGGCAAGGATCCGGCCACCCGCAGTTTTCAGGCTATCCGCATTTTTATTAATCATGAGTTGGACGATCTAGCCGCCTTCCTGAACGATGCAGTCGCTATCTTAGCGCCGGGCGGACGTCTGGCCATTATCAGTTTTCACTCCTTGGAAGACCGCTTGGTAAAACGCTTTATCCGCACCCAGGCCCGCGGGGATGATTTTCCGGTGGGACTGCCGGTCACCCAGGCGCAACTCCACCCCACCCTGCGACCGGTGGGCAAGGCCATCCATGCCGGCCCTGACGAGCTGGCGGTGAATCCGCGCGCACGTTCTGCGGTGCTGCGTATCGCCGAGCGTCTGCCCGGCACGGGCGGGCACAGGGGATCCCTGCAATGACCGCCACCGCCCCGCGCGCATCGCTCACGCTGATCGGGCTGCTGGCCTGTGCTGTACTGGTGTCCGCGCTGGCCGTGGTGTATGCCAAGCACCAGAGCCGCAAGTTATTTATTGAATTACAGGGTTTGCAGGTCACCCGCGACGAAATGAATGTCGAGTGGGGCCAATTGCAGCTTGAGCAGAGCACCTTGGCCACCCATGCCATGATCGACAACGTGGCCCGCAGCAAACTGGGTATGGGCACACCCGCGCCGCAG
>DATECT010000039.1:0-3084 GCA_035286765.1 Gammaproteobacteria bacterium | reverse complement strand
TGCGCAACTGGCCGCGCAAGCGCGCCACGATCTGATCCATTTCCTCCAGATTATATTTATAGGAGCCGATTTGCTGCTCGATACGCGCGCGCGAGATACTGATCTCGGCGGCGAAATTCACCAGACTATCGAGCAGGTCGGCGCGCACGCGCACCTGCTCGTGCTGCGGGCGCAGACTCACGCGGCGCTGATCGGCCTCAACCTGGTCAGCTTCATCAGTGCCTCGCTCCATGCGCTCGGCCTGATCAACCTCGTCAGCATCCTCCTCCATAAACGCGGCCTGATCGTCCGCGCCTTCGTCCTCCACCCTTATACTGCTATCTTCTCCAACAGGCGCAATACTGTCTTCGGGCGCGGGCATTTCCGGCGCGGGCGACACCGCGGGGAGGCTATTATCGGGCAGCGCCTGCCTGGCCTCCGGCTTCACCTCCATCAATTGCTCAATGAGGGCAATCAAATCCTGCGCCGGGGCAATGGGCAGATTGACCGAGGCGTGATCGAGCATTTGCAGCAGACGGTCTTGGGTCTGTTGCATCAGTTCGGGCAACCGCGGCGATAGCGGGAGATAGCCCTCCACGATGCCGGTAATGACCGCTTCCATGCTATGGCTTAAATCGCCAATCGCGCTGAGGCCGGCCATGCGCGCGCCGCCCTTGAGGGTGTGCAACTCTCGCTGCAACTCCTCGAGGAATTTATGGTTGTGCTGCTCCGCCATCCAGTGCTGCAAGATAATCTCGGTGGCATCCAGGATCTCCCGGCCCTCTTCGAGAAATATTTCCACAATGTCGGCGTCTTTATCAGGTAGCGCAAGCCCGCTGGTCTGACGCTCCACCCATTCTTCCTGGGCGACCCTTTCCTGTTCTTGGGTGAGACCCGAGTGGCTTGCCACTTCGGCCTCATAGAGTGCACTGATGGTGGTCAGCAAGGTACTGCCGTCGGGTTGCGGCAGATTGGCATCGTATAAGGCGGTCAACATATCGCCGATGAATACCACGCTATCGCGCAGCATATTAGCCACCTCCGCGCCGATCATGGCTTGGCGGGCGCTCAAACGCTTAGCGTATTTTTCCAGCAAACCGCTCGGCTCTGCGATCGCGGCCACGCCCGCCATGCCGGCGCTGCCATGCAAGGTGTGCAGGGTGCGCACTAACGCCTCTGTTACCAGGCAATCTTCGGCCTGCACGGCGCAGCGATCGGTAAATCCCTGAATCGCGGCAAGGTGGCCTGCCGCCTCCTTGCTAAAGATTTCCAGTAACACCAGATCGATACGCGGGGTGCTCTTGATCGCCGGGGGTAAATAAAGCTGTTCAACCCCTGCCTCGGGAACCGGCAAGACGGTGTCGGGTGTTGCGCTATCGTTCGCGGCGGGTTGCGGGGCTAACGCCGGTGCTATCTCGCAAACGGTCTCGGTACCGACGGCGGCCGTTATATCCTCAGGGGCCCCGGACGCTGTCTCCAAGACGCCGTCCACGTCGGGCAGCATAGTTTCGGCGTTGGCGGCTGACTGCGCGGCCTGGGCAACAGGCTCCGCCAGGCTCGCGACATCAGCCATGCGTGACACCGGCTCAACCGCCGGCACGGAAACACCAGGCGAGGGCAGCGGCGGCGCGCTGGACGGCCCTGCCGCTGCAGCAGGTTGGTTAGCCTGTATGATGGCCTTGGCCTGGTCTACCAAGGCCTGCACGTCCATGGCCGGTGGGCCGCCGCCTTTGAATTGTTCGATCAGTTGCGGCAAGGCGAGTTGCGCCTGCTGGATGAGCTCAAACATCTCCGGCTTGACCGGCACCGTGCCGTCGATGACGCGGTTGAGCATATTTTCAAATGCCCAGGCAAACTCGCCGACCACCATCGCGCCGACCATGCGCCCGCTGCCTTTTAAGGTATGGAATGAACGCCTTACCGTGGTCAGTGCGTTTTTATCGGCCTGGTTGTGTTGCCATTGAGGCAGTTGCACGGCGATCGAGGCCAACTCCTCATCCGCCTCCTCCAGGAATATCTGGATGATCTCCTCGTCGATTTCCTCCGACGGTGCGCTTAGCGCAATATTGAATAAAGAGAGCGGTGCCGCCCCGCTGAGCGGATTTACAGGCTCTGGCGGCTGGATAAGCGCTGCATCATATTGATGGTGCTGGGCCGCATCAGTCTGGCCGGCCTGCGGCATCTCCGCCCTGTCATAGATTTGCGCATGGCCTGGTTCGGACACTGCATCATCAGCGCCAGCAGGCTCCGCGCCCGATGCGGTGGCCAAAGGCGTGATCGCGGCCAGGGCGAAGTCAAGCTGCTCCATGCGCTGCTCGGCTTGGTCGAGTATGCTATCACGGTCGGAGCGGCCCTCGTTCAAGGCCTCCAGATAATATTCGATACCGCTGATAACCTCGGCCAGCGTATCCAATTGGGCAGGCGCGGGGACGATCTTTTTTTCCACCAGATCATCCACGATGCGCTTGCGGCAGGCATCCATCAATTGTGCGGCGCGAGTTTGCGCCAGCATGGACAGACTGCCCATGATGCGCGTCATTACCCGCGGCACATCGATCAATAAATTGTGCTGCATGGGCACGGTAATAAAGCCGGTGATATCGTCTTTTACCCGCGACATATCGGCCTTGGCCTCTCTCACCACCGCGCTCAATAACTGCCGGTATTCCACATCATTAAACAGGTCTTCCGCCTCGGCGCTGAATGCCGATTTAGCATCCGTTACGGCATCCCCAGCGGCGCCTAACTCAAGCGCCATGCCCGCGGCTGCCCCATCCCGGGCGGCCGCTCCGCCCCCACCCATTACCTCCTTATGATCTTGCATGGCCACCAAATCATCCAGCGCCGCCTCGACCCGCAACAAGGCGCCCGCCAGGTCCATCAGTGCAGCATCACTGAACTCAAGCTTGCCTTGCGCCATATCACGTATGACGGCCACCTGATCCATTATAGTGGTGCGCGGAATACCCATGCCCAACATGCCCAGCGTGTCCGCCGTCTGGCTCAAGGTATCGACCAGCGGCAGGAGATCGGCAACCAGCGGTATTTCACTGCGCACGAAGATATCCAAACCGTCTTTTACCTTGGCCAGATCCTCCTTGATGA
>DATECT010000038.1:0-4889 GCA_035286765.1 Gammaproteobacteria bacterium | reverse complement strand
GCAATTTCGCGCATGCGCTCATTGCCGGGAGATTTGTCTAAAATCCATTTGACGGATACGGCGCCATAGATCAACGCAACTATGGCGCACAACAGCGCAAATATGAGGCCACCAGACATTACACACCCTCCCTATAGAATGGTTATTTAAAGATGACTCTAATAACACCTCTTACTTTTAACGCTCGGCAAAGAGCGGTAAACCTGATCGGGGATCTATGCTGGTTTTCGCCGGTACTGGCGCTCCTGGTTTCAATATGCGTCCGTTAAATCAATCCCCTTTATTAAATGTTTTATCTATATAGCAACTGCGAAGTCGCCCAAGTATCCAGGATTCTCCCCGCACAAGCAACCCGACAGGTTATTTCGGCGCAGGCGGGGGCGTGGCTACTTCTTAATCTCAAACTTACCCTTGAGCTTTTTAGGCACCGCCACATTCTTCAGTGTGACATAGTCGGGCAAGCCATTCTTATAAGGCGGATAATCCTCGCCCGCGATCAAGGGCTGCAGGTAACGGCGGCATTGCTCGGTAATGCCGAAGCCGTCCTTGGTAATAAAGTCGCGCGGCATCTTCTTTTCCACGTTGGCCACATCCGCGAGGTTGGCATAGCCGATGGTCCAGCGGTAAGGCTTGTCGGACTTGCGCACGATGGTCGGCATCACCGCATTCTTGCCCTTCAGGGCCAGCTCTACCGCCGCCTTGCCCAGCGCGTAGGCCTGTTCAACATCGGTCTTCGAGGCGATGTGGCGCGCCGCGCGTTGCAGATAGTCGGCGACCGCCCAATGGTATTTATAGCCCAGCTTATCCTTCACCAGATTGGCGACCACCGGGGCCACGCCGCCCAGTTGCGCGTGGCCGAAGGCATCCACGCCGCCAGCCTCGGCTAGGAACTTGCCGTCTTTATTCTTCACGCCTTCCGACACCACGATCGCGCAGTAGCCGTGTTTCTTAACCGTCTTATCGACGCGCGCGAGAAACTTGTCTTGCTCAAACACCAGCTCGGGGAACAGCAGAATGTGTGGGGCGTCGCCTTCTTTCTCGGCGGCCAGTCCGCCTGCGGCGGTAATCCAACCGGCGTGGCGGCCCATCACCTCCAAAATAAATATCTTGGTAGAGGTCTTGGCCATAGAGGCGACATCGAAGCCCGCCTCACGGATCGACACCGCCACATACTTGGCCACCGAGCCGAAACCGGGACAGCAATCGGTGATCGGCAGGTCGTTGTCCACGGTCTTGGGCACGCCCACGCAGATCATCGGGTAACCGAGCTTCACGCCGATCTGCGAAACCTTATGGGCGGTATCCTGCGAATCACCGCCGCCGTTATAAAAAAAGTAGCCGATGTTATGGGCCTTGAACACCTCGATGAGGCGCTCATACTCAGCCTGATTTTGCTCCAGCCCCTTGAGCTTGTAGCGACAGGAGCCGAACGCGCCGGAGGGCGTATGGCGCAGCGCAGCGATGTTGCGGGCCGATTCCTTGCTGGTATCTATCAAGTCCTCGGTGAGCGCGCCGATAATACCGTTGCGCCCGGCATAAACCTTGCCGATTTTATCTTTGTGCTTGCGCGCCGTCTCGATAACACCACAGGCGGAGGCATTGATAACGGCGGTGACACCGCCGGATTGTGCATAGAAGGCATTTTTTTTGGGCATAGAGCGACTCTCTAGGATTTATATTAAGGGGGAATCGTGGATGTTTAGTTCCCGTGAGGTTACCGGATAGCGCGAGGTGAACGCTGGTGCATGTGCCGATGGGAGGGCGAAAAAAGACTTTGGCGAACGACGCTGACGGCAGATTAGGAAACGGTGATGATGATTCTTCAGCACGTCGGAGGCCTTTTTTTTACACCAATGCATGCGACCAAAATTAATAACAAGGCAAAATTTTCGGTGGATCATGCTAAAAAGTTGCCTAAGAATACTCTAAATTGCAATTTTTTTCATAGAGTTCGTTGACTTATACATGAATCTGAGAGTAGTTTAACGCGTGCCGTGAGTTAGGGCCAGCGGGACAGCCGGTCGAAACGGATGGGAATGACGCACGGCGGGTAAAAAATTAACAAGACACAGATGCCTAAGTTAAGGGGAAGTGCAGAATGAGAATAGTGTTACTAGGGGCACCCGGCTCAGGAAAAGGTACGCAGGCAAAACTGTTAGCCGATCAGTATAAGATCCCGCAGATCTCTACCGGCGATCTGCTGCGTGCCGCGGTAGCCGCCGCTAGTCCACTAGGTAAACAGGCCAAGGCCGCTATGGATGCCGGTCAATTGGTCTCGGATGAAATTGTTTTGGGCATGATTGAGGAGCGGCTGGCCGCTCCGGATGCCAAGAAAGGCTTTATATTAGACGGGTTCCCGCGCAACAATCAGCAGGCTGAGGCACTCGACGCCATGCTGGGCAAGCTAAACCAACCGCTGCAAGCCGCTATTCTGATCGATGTCGATTTCGATATCCTCATGCAGCGCCTCACCGGCCGCCGTACCTGTGAGTCATGCGGCCAGATGTATAATATCTACACCTCTCCCTCCAGGCTGGACGACAGATGCGATAAGTGTGGGGGGAATTTACGTCACCGTGCCGATGATAATGAAGAAACCATCGGCAGCCGCCTCCGTGTTTACGAAGCCCAAACATCGCCCCTAATCGCTTATTACCGTAAGCAAGACAAGCTGCGTACCGTACAAGGTGTGGGCGAGATCTCCGACATTTACCAAGCCCTACGCAAAATAGCTGATGAGCTATCCCGTGGTGGGATGCCAGCAGCTAGTGCTGCCAACAAAATAGCCAAACCGCAACCGGCTGCTGAGCCGCGTCGCGCTGAAAAGCCTACCCCGGTCAGCGCGAAAAAGAAGCCTAGCCCTAAACCCGCTAGCCCAGCAGCCGCTAATAGCTTAGCGAAGACGCCTAAGAAGGCGTCTAGCAAGAAAGCCGCCCCTAAAAAGGCGGTGACTAAGAAGGCGCCCGCTAAAAAGGCGCCCGCCAAGAAGGCAGCTACGAAGAAGGCAGCAACAAAGAAGGCAACCACCAAGAAGGAGACAACGAAGATGGCAGTAGCAAAGAAAGCAGCACCCAAGAAAGCAGCAAAAAAGGCCGCCCCTAAAAAGGCCGCCGTAAAGAAGGCAGCCCCGAAGAAAAAGGCTGCTGTAAAGAAGGCAGCCCCGAAGAAAAAGGCCGCCGTAAAGAAGGCGGCCCCGAAGAAAAAGGCCGCTGCTAAAGCCAAGAAGTAATTTGTGATATACAAGGATGTATGAATGCCGTGAGCGCATGGATGCGCAGGAGCGGCTAATTCCTGAAACGTGCCGGCCAGCTCACTGCGAGCAGTAAGCTGGCCGGTTCAGGAATAACAATAACAAACTCGCTGTAAAATTAAGCGGCTTCGGCCGCTTTTTTTTATGTGATGGGTAAAAAATAGTAATGGGTAATGGGTAAACGGTAATGAGGAAATAGTAAACCGCGATGACACTATGCTATCCATGCTCCGTGTCATCGCCCCAGCCAAGGCATCCCGCCTTGTCGTTCATGATGCACCTCCATGTGCATCACCCTACGGGCCCCCTTCGGGGGTGCCATTTGGCTTTCCTGCCAAATGGTCGCGGCTTCGCCGCTCACCCCATTACCCATCACGGCCTTAGCTGTGCCCTCACTATGCTGAAAACAAGTTTTCCGGCAACCTGCTAGAATACCCCTATGAAATTCACTGATGAGGCCGTCATCCGCGTTGAAGGCGGCAATGGCGGTAATGGTTGTTCCAGCTTTCGCCGGGAGAAATACATTCCCTTCGGCGGCCCCAATGGTGGTGATGGCGGCGATGGCGGGAGTATTTACCTGCTTGCGGCCCCCGCCCTGAACACTCTGGTGGATTTCCGCTACACCCGCGTATTCCGCGCCCGGCATGGTCAGAACGGCATGGGCAGCGAATGCACCGGCAGAAGCGGGGAAGATACCTTTATTAAAGTGCCGGTGGGTACCGTGGTGATCGATGCCGATACCGACGAGGTAATGGGCGATCTCGCCACGCCCGGGCAAACCTTGCTGGTGGCGCGCGGCGGGTTTCACGGGCTGGGTAATACGCGTTTCAAGAGCAGCACCAACCGGGCGCCGCGTCAATTTACCTTGGGCACGCCGGGTGAGCAGCGTAATCTGCGTCTGGAGTTGAAGCTGTTGGCCGATGTCGGGCTGTTGGGCATGCCCAACGCCGGCAAATCGACCTTTATCCGTGCAGTCTCTGCGGCGCGCCCCAAGGTTGCCGATTACCCGTTTACCACTCTGCACCCCAATTTGGGCGTGGTGAGCGTCGAGGCCCATCGCAGTTTTGTCATCGCCGATATCCCCGGTGTGATCGAGGGAGCGGCGGAAGGGGCGGGTTTGGGAATTAAATTCCTCAAGCACCTATCGCGTACCAGCCTGCTGTTGCATTTGGTCGATATAGCACCCTTGGGCGGGCACTCCAATCCGGTCGATGATGTACGTAAGATTGAGGCCGAACTGGAAAAATTCAGCGCGGAACTGGCGGCGCGGGAGCGCTGGCTGGTCTTGAATAAAGCGGATTTACTGCCGCCGGAGCAGCGTGCGGCGCACTGCCAAGATATTATTAAGCAACTGGGTTGGAATAAACCGGTGTTCATCATCTCGGCCATCAAGGGTGAGGGCTGTCGTGAATTAAGCTTTAGCATTATGGAATATCTGGAACAACAGGGGCGAGTGGCGAGTAGCGAATAGTAAGATAAAGCCACAGTATCACGCATATGGTTCGTGTAACGTGTACTTAATATTCAATGAATAATCGACAACGCATAGGCCAGGCGCGCCGTTGGGTCATCAAGATCGGCAGTGCCTTGTTGACGAACGACGGGCGCGGCCTGGATAGTCGCGCCATTAGCACCTCGG
>DATECT010000037.1:0-3831 GCA_035286765.1 Gammaproteobacteria bacterium | reverse complement strand
CGCGCTTTAAACAACCGGTTGAACCCGGCGACCAATTGATCCTGGAAGTGGAACTGACCCGCACCATGCGCGGCATATGGAAATTTTCCACGCAGGCTAAGGTGGAGGGCAAGCTGGTCGCCAGTGCCGATCTGATGTGCGCCAAAAAAGAATTTGACACTTGATAGATTCGCGCGCGATTATCGACCCCAAGGCCACTTTGGCTGCCGGTGTGAGTGTGGGGCCTTTTTCTATCATCGGACCGGATGTCGAGATTGGGGCAAATACCTGGATAGGGCCGCATGTGGTAATTAACGGCCCGACCCGCATCGGTGCGGATAATAAAATTTATCAATTCGCCTCGATCGGCGATGCGCCGCAGGATAAGAAATATGCCGGCGAGCCCACCCGCTTGGAAATCGGTGACCGTAACACGATCAGGGAATATTGCACTATCAATCGCGGCACCGTGCAGGGCGGGGGAGTAACCAAGATCGGCGATGATAATTGGATCATGGCCTATGTGCATATCGCCCACGATTGCCGGATAGGCAACCAGGGTATTCTCGCCAATTGCGCCTCGCTGGCCGGGCATGTCACGGTAGATGACTATGCAATCCTCGGCGGCTTTACCATCGTGCATCAATTTTGCGCCATCGGAGCGCATTGTTTTTGCGGCATGGGCAGCGTAATTTCCATGGACGTGCCGCCGTATGTCATGGTCTCAGGCCACCCTGCCGAGCCGCATGGCATCAATAGCGAGGGACTCAAGCGGCGTGGTTTCGGCAACACCGCGCTGCGCATGCTGCGTGAGGCGTACAAAACCATTTACAAATCGAATCTCACTCTAGCGCAAGCCATTGAACAACTGAAAAAACTGCAAAAAGAATGTGCAGAGGTCGGTGTGTTAGTGACTTTCTTGGAGAAGGCCACGCGCGGGATTGTCAGATAAATGCAGATACAAGGGAAAAGATACAAGATACAAGTAGAGTCAAAACCACGGATGCCGAGGAAGGAGATTCTGCTTGTATCTTGTACCTTGTATCTTGTATCTGTTGTTAAATGCGCATCGGCATAGTAGCAGGCGAGGTCTCCGGCGATCTGCTCGGGGCACAACTGATCGGTGCTATCAAGGCACTTGTGCCGAATGCGGTGATCGAGGGTGTGGCGGGTCCGCGCATGATGGCGCAGGGCTGCCAGGCCCTGTTCCCCATGGAAAAACTGGCGGTGATGGGCCTGGTGGAAGTGCTCGGTCATTACCGTGAATTGCGCGCTATCCGTTGGCAATTACTCCAATACTTCCTGACCAATCCGCCCGATGTCTTCATCGGCATCGATGCCCCGGATTTTAATCTGGGTCTGGAGCGCAAGCTCAAACAAGCAGGTATCCCCACGGTCCATTATGTCAGCCCCTCGGTGTGGGCGTGGCGGCAATACCGGGTAAAAAAAATCTCCCAGTCGATGGATTTGATGCTGACCCTGTTTCCCTTCGAGGCGGCATTCTACGAAGCCCAGCGCGATTATCATGTGCCCGTTAGCTTCGTCGGCCACCCGCTCGCGGATATAATCGGGCTGGAGGAGGGCGCGGACAGTAACCGTGCCAGGCAGCGGCAAGCCTTAGGTCTGCCGGCCACGGCGGAGGTGATCGCCTTGTTGCCCGGGAGCCGGGCCAGCGAGCTACGTTACTTGGCAGATACGTTTGTACAGGCTGCCGTATGGTGCCGGGAGCGCAGGCCCAACTTGCACTTTGTCGCGCCCTTGGCCAACCAGACCACGCGTAGCTTATTCGAACAGGCACTCGCTCGGTATGGCCCGGACCTCCCTATACTCATGCTGGATGGCAGGTCGCATGAGGCTATGTTGGCGGCGGATGCGGTATTGGTCGCCTCCGGCACGGCGACACTGGAGGCCTTGTTGCTAAAGCGACCGATGGTGGTGGCCTACCGCATGGCCTGGTTGACCGCGAAGATCGCGCGCTGGCTGATTAAGACGCCTTATTACTCGTTGCCGAATTTATTGGCCGGGCGTCCGCTGGTGGAAGAATTCAGTCAAGAGGCCGTAACGGCGGAAAATCTGGGTAGGGCCCTGCTGCGTTTTCTCGAGCAACCGGCACGGACCCAGATGCTGGGCAAGGTTTTTACGGAGATACACCAAACGCTGCGCAAAGGCGCGAGTCAAGCGGCTGCGCAGGCCATAGTCGAGTTAGTGGCAACACGCACTAAGCAACGCCAGTGCCCATGCGAATAGCGGAACTGAGTGCAGTTGCACAACTGGAGGCCCTGTTTAACGGCGGCTTGGTTGCAGGTGTGGACGAGGTGGGCCGCGGGCCCTTGGCCGGGCCGGTCTATGCGGCGGCGGTGATCCTCAGTGCCGAGCCGGTGATCGATGGCCTGGCCGATTCCAAAACCTTGAGCTCGGCGCGGCGTGAACAACTGGATGGGTTGATCCGTATCCATGCGCTGGCCTGGTCGCTGGGCGCGGCCTCGGTTGAAGAGATCGATAGTCTGAATATTTTCCAGGCCAGCCTGCTGGCCATGCAGCGCGCCGTGGCCGCCCTGGCACGGCGTCCGGACTATGTGCTGGTGGATGGTACGCACTGTCCGGCCCTGGATTGTCCTAGTGCGGCCATCATCAAGGGTGATAGCAAGGTGGCTGCCATCAGCGCGGCCTCCATCGTGGCCAAGGTGGCGCGAGACCGGCACATGACGGAATTGGACAGTGTCTATCCGGGTTACGGCTTTGCCAGTCACAAGGGCTATAGCACGGCGTCCCATCTACTGGCCCTGGAGGCACTAGGTGCTTGCCCTATTCACCGGCGCTCCTTCGAGCCGGTGCGCCGCCGCTTAAACAAGGCGGATTAACCCATAAACCCCTTTCATCGTGCCGCGCTTGGGGTGAAAATACCAGGATGAAACCGAACACTGCACAGGTCAGCAAACCCACCCCACCCGTAACCGCATCGGCTTCAACCACGGCCCCCCGTTTTATCCATCTGCACCTGCATACCGAGTATTCGCTGGTGGACGGCGTGGTGCGCATCGAGCCGCTGATCGAGGCGGCCGCCGCGGCGGGCATGCCGGCTATCGCGGTGACCGATCAATGCAATCTATTCGCCATGGTGAAGTTCTACCGTGCGGCGCTTGCGCGCGGCATTAAACCCATCATTGGTGTCGATATTTGGCTGCAACCGGGCCCCACGTCAGCCGCCGTGAATGGCCGTGGCAACGGTGGCGAAACCAGCGCCGGCCAACTCAGCCGTCTGGTATTGCTCTGCCAAAATGACGAAGGCTACCGCAACTTAACACGACTGGTATCGCGCAGTTATGTCGAAGGGCAGCAGCGCGGCATCCCGGTCTTGCAGAAAGACTGGTTCACGGGCGCCAGCGACGGGTTGATTGCCCTATCGGGCGGACGCGCCGGCGATATCGGCCAGGCCTTATTGGCGAATAATCGCCAACTTGCCGAGCGTTTGCTAGGGGAGTGGAACGCCTTATTCCCTGGCCGGTTTTATGTGGAACTGCAACGCACCGGCCGTGGCGGGGAGGAGGATTACCTGCACGCGGCAGTGGATTTGGCGCTCGCCGCCGCCACGCCGGTAGTCGCCACCAACGATGTGTGCTTTCTAACCCCTAGCGATTTTGAGGCGCACGAGGCGCGCGTGTGCATTCACGAAGGCCGCACCCTGGCCGATCCCCGCCGCCCCCATCACTATAGCGAGCAACAGTATCTGCGCAGCCCCGCTGAGATGACGGAACTGTTCGGCGATATCCCCGAGGCTTTGGAGAATAGCTGGGAGATCGCGCGCCGCTGCAATCTGGAGCTGCGGCTGGGGCAAAATTATCTGCCCGATTT
>DATECT010000036.1:0-3585 GCA_035286765.1 Gammaproteobacteria bacterium | reverse complement strand
CCTTTTTGCTCTAGCCGAGCCTCTCTCCTAAAGCCCCTCATAACACATTTCTAGTCAGCCCCTTAATATTCCTGGCATAAATCTAAATACTATTTGATAAACTATTGTAAGACAGGTGACCCGCAAATTCAGCTACATACCAACCAACGATTTAATTAGCACAGCCAACACCCTGTCGAGTGAGCGCACTATGTTAAATATTGTCAGGCTGGCGCATGTGGGCGTAAGAGTTTTAGACTTTGAGCGATCCATTGCGTTTTACAGGAAATTGGGCTTTCGCACCACGCACGAGGATTACACCGAGCGCGTAGTAGTCATAGAGCACCCTAGCGGCGTGGAATTAAATCTGCTGGACAGCGCCGACGACGATAACGCCGGCAAAAATATACTCATGGACGTAGCCAAAAAATACCCCGGCTATACCCACATCTCACTGCAGGTGAGCTCGGTACAGGAGGCGCTCGCCTTCCTGGCGGAAAATAACATTACCATAACCGAAGGGCCTGTCACCTTCGGCGATGGCAGCACCGCCATCTTCTTCCGCGACCCGGACAAAAATGTCATTGAACTCACCGAATGTAAAAACCCGGCTACCCGCCGGCGCCTCTGACTCTTCAGCGAGAGATCAGGGCTTATGGGCACCTCTAAAAATTCGATCAAGTCGATGATGGCAAGGCGGAAACGGGTGAAAAAGCGGAGTTTACACGGAGTAAATGAGCATTTTGAACCCGTTTCCAACGCCGCCAGCGCGG
Source organism: Gammaproteobacteria bacterium (assembly GCA_035286765.1). Taxonomy (GTDB): domain Bacteria; phylum Pseudomonadota; class Gammaproteobacteria; order SURF-13; family SURF-13; genus DATECT01. The sequence continues at coordinate 2,833 of DATECT010000036.1, read as the reverse complement.
CTTCAGCGGGTTTTTAGAGGTGCCCTTATGAAAAAACGCTGCGCATGGGTAACCAGCGACCCCCTTTACATCGAATATCATGACAAAGAATGGGGCAAGCCCGTACACGATGACCGCCTGCTACTTGAGTTTCTCATCTTGGAAGGCGCACAAGCGGGTTTAAGCTGGTTGACTATCCTTAAGAAACGCGAGCACTATCGGCGCGTCTTTGATAATTTTAATGCGGAAAAAATAGCTCGCTATAACGCTAAAAAAGTGCAAGCCTTGCTAGCCGACCCCGGCATCGTCCGTAATCGCCTGAAAATTGCCGCCGCCATACAAAACGCCCAGGCATTTCTGGCCGTACAACAAGAGTTCGACAGTTTCGATCACTACATCTGGCAATTCGTAGGTGCCAAACCGAGGGAGAATCGCTGGAAAACCTTAAAAGATATTCCCGCAAGCACAGCGGAGTCCGTACTCATGAGTAAAGACTTAGTGCAGCGCGGATTCAAATTTGTTGGCCCGACCATTTGCTATGCCTTTATGCAGGCGACCGGCATGGTCAATGACCATACCGTGGATTGCTTTAGCTGCCAGGGAAAGTAAACCGCCAACGACCGGGCTATTTTCAGACGGTGCCCGTTTGGCCCTACCTCTGCGCGATGCTGTCCGGCATCGCTTGATTGCCCAGTCATGCCTTTATGCAACGCCTCCTGGCATGCATAAAGTCTAAGGCCGCTACGCTACGCTCCCCTGCTACGCGTAAAAGTCCAGCCACGCCTTCCATGGCGTGGCGTTCGGCACTTCTGGCGCCTTACCCTTGCGGCCCGCTCGCCGCTTCGCAGCGCACCCGGCGTGTCGTCGGCAATTTCTTGCCCCACCCTGCCAAGCGCTTGGCAGCTTCGTCATCCCCTTTATCACCGGAGCCAAGGGGAATTTAAGGGCAGGCCCCACCATGCATCCTTAAGATGCCGGCAAAGCTAATCGAACGCTAATTTATATAACGACCCAAAAGGCTTATAATAAGAAAATCTTCAAGTGGTATGTCGCCCCGCATGGAATGAACACTAAACCCATCCTCGGTAGTACACGCAAAAGCAAGCGAATCACGCACCTGCCATAAAGGCCTCCACATACTTGAGTTTCATCTGATTAACGTAACTGTAATGCTCAAACGCTCTTTCCATCGATTAAAAACCCACCCCTCCAAAGGAGTACGCACTGGTGCCGGGCTGTTATTAGTCATGGGCGGCATAATGGGCTGGCTGCCGGTATTGGGCTTTTGGATGCTGCCCTTTGGAATTATATTACTGTCAGTGGATTTCCACTGGGCACGCCGGGTGCGGCGCAAATCCGAGGTATTGTGGGGCCGTCGCAAGCAACGTAAGGCGCAGGCGCGCATCGAAAAGTGAAGTCACTGCATAGGCAAGGCTATCAATCTTGCTTACGAAATACCTTGCTTCCTTTAAAACTTTCCAGCACCAGCATCACCGCGCCTACGGTAATGGCCGAATCGGCCACATTGAAGGCGGGCCAATGCCAGTTCTGATAGTAGAGATCAATAAAGTCCACTACATAACCGTGTTGGATGCGATCCCACACATTGCCCAAGGCCCCGCCCGCGATCAGCGAAAGCGCCAGCGCCATCCAGCGCTCCGTTGCCGGCAGACGCCGTATCCACAGCACGATAACCGTGCTGACGATCAGCGCAATAGTGATGAAAAACCAGCGCTGCCACCCCCCCGCCTGATTAAGGAAACTAAAGGCCGCGCCGGTATTGTGCATCAGGGTGAAATTAAAAAAGGGCAGCACGGCAACAGGTTCGTGCAATTGCAGCGCTTGGCTGGCCCAGTATTTGGTAAGTTGATCCAACACAATCACCAACACAGAGAGCCAGAGCCATTTATGCATAGTTGCGCACTTCGCCGGGGCCTTCGATATTGCTCACGCAACGCCCGCAAATCTCTGGGTGGCTTGCATGCGTGCCGACATCTGCACGATGGTGCCAGCAGCGGATGCACTTCGCATGTAACGAAGGCGTAGCCTTAATCCACAGCCTGCCATTGAAATTCATTGCGGGCTCGGCATCCGCTATACGCTCGGCGTCAGGAAGTACTCGCGCATACGATGTAATGAGCACAAAACGCAACTCGTCTCCCAAGGCCGATAGCATACGCAACAAGCCGTCATCGCAATAAAGATTCACCTCGGCATCCAACGAAGAACCAATCGCGCCCGCCACCCGCAGTTTTTCCAGCTCCTTACTGACATCTTCTCGTAACTGCCTGACCTGCTCCCAGAATTGCAGATTCATTTCCTCGTTCGCGGATTTGCCGGCAGGCTGTGAAAACTCATGCCAGGTCTCCAATAGTACCGAAGCGCTCCGCCCCCCCGGCATATGGCACCATACCTCTTCGGCGGTATAACTCAAGATCGGGGCCAGCCAGCGCACCATAGCCTCTAATACTGTATAAATAGCGGTCTGCGCCGAACGCCGTGCGGTGCTGTCTTGAGGTGTGGTGTATTGCCTATCCTTAATGATATCCAAGTAGAAACTGCCTAAGTCGAGTACACAAAAATTGTGCAACTCCTGGTAGATTCTATGAAACTCATATTCGTCATAGGCATTCTTAAACTTGCCTTGCAATTCATAGGCACGCCCTATGACCCATCGATCGAGCGCGAGTAATTTATCCGGCTCAAGGCGGTGTTTGGCGGGATCAAAATCGCCGAGATTGGCCAACAAAAAACGTGTGGTATTACGAATACGCCGATAAGAATCCGCCGTGCGCTTCAGGATTTCGTCCGACACATTCATCTCGCCGCGATAATCGGTGGAGGCCACCCACAG
>DATECT010000035.1:0-13091 GCA_035286765.1 Gammaproteobacteria bacterium | reverse complement strand
GCTGGGCCTGCTCGGCACGGTGTTTGGCGTCATCCAGGTATTCACGGCCATGACCTCTCACGGCGTGGGCAACCCCACCGAGATGGCGGGCGGTATCGCCAAGGCCCTGGTCACCACGGCGGCGGGCATGTCGGTGGCGATTCCGAGCCTGGTGTTTTACCGCTTTTTTCGCGGTCGCGTGGATGAACTGGTTATCACCATGGAGCAGGAGGCCATTAAATTAGTGGAAGTACTGCATGGCGATCGTGAACGCGATAGGACGGAGGATCTCTAGCATGAATCTGCGCCGTCCGCGTCCCGCCGAGCCGGAGTTGAACCTGATTCCGCTCATTGACGTTGTGTTTATGCTGTTGATCTTCTTTATCGTGACGACGACCTTTAATCGCGACACGGCGATGAGCATTAATTTGCCCGAGGCCAATGCCGAACCACTCAAGGTGGAAGACAAGCTGGTGGAAATCAGCATTGATGCGGAAGGCCGCTATTTTATCAATCGCGAGCCGATTATTAATGCCGACATCGAGAACTTGAAGCGGGCCTTGCTCAAGGCCGCCGGTGAGTTGAAGTCGCCGCCGCTGGTAATCAGCGCCGACGCCAAGACACCCCACCAAGCAGTCATCAGTGCGATGGATGCGGCGCGCCAACTCGGCTTCGTGCACCTTACCTTCGCCACCCAAACCAAAGCCCCGGCCCCTTGATGCCAACATCGCAGCCCTTGGACGAACCGGCGGCAGGCACGGATGAAACGGCAGGGCAGGCCGGTTCCGCCGCCAAGCAGGATACGGCGCCCCCGCAATCGCTAACACCCGAGGCCGACGCCGTTGCGGTGTATCGCCGCCTGCTCCGCTATGTCGTGCCCTACTGGAAGGGTTTTGCCGTAGCGATCGTCTCGATGGCCTTCTTTGCCGCCACCGAAACCGGCTTTGCCGCCCTCATGAAGCCCTTGTTGGACGGTAGCTTCGTCGCCAAAGATCCGCAGATTATCCGCTGGGTGCCGCTGGCATTAATCGGCCTGTTTATCGTGCGCGGTGTGGCGGGTTTTTTGTCGTCGTTTTGCATGACCTGGGTGGGCAGAAAGGTCGTGGAGGATTTGCGCCGGCAGTTGTTTAATCATTTACTGTGTCTGCCGGCATCGTTCTATGACAATGCATCGTCGGGGTTATTGCTGTCTAAATTGATCTACGATGTGGAGCAGGTGGCGCAGGCCTCGACCAGCGCCGTTACCGTGGTAGTCAAAGACACCTTAACGGTGATCGGCCTGATCGCGTGGATGATGTATCTGAACGCACTGCTGGCGGTGGTGTTTTTATTGGCTGGCCCATTTATCGGATTTTTGGTGCTGCACGTAAACCGGCGCTTCCGCCGCATCAGCAGCATGATCCAGTCCGCCATGGGCAAAGTGACGCATGTGGCGGAAGAGGCCATCCTGGGCAACCGCGTCATCAAGATCTTCGGCGGTCAAAAATACGAGGCCGCGCAATTTGCCAAGGCCAACGCCACCAATCGCCATTTGAATATGAAGATGGAGGCGACCAGCGGCACCAGCGTGGCGATTATCCAGCTTATTGCGGCCAGTGCGCTGGCCGGCATTATTTTTATAGCCACGCTCGACTCGATGCTGGCGACCATCACGGTAGGCAGTTTCATGTCGTTCGTGGTGGCCATGGTGATGTTGTTGGCGCCGATGAAGCGCGTTACCACGATCAATTCCGCGATACAGCGGGGTATCGCCGCCGCACAAAGTGTTTTCAAGTTGCTCGATAGCGAGGCGGAAATCGATAGCGGACAACAAAGTCTGACGCGTGCGCGCGGTGCTATCGAATATCAACATGTCTCGTTTATGTATCACCCCGCCAAGGGCAAGGTACTGCACGACATTAGCTTTAAGGTGGAGCCCGGCCAGACGGTAGCGCTGGTAGGGCGGTCGGGCAGCGGCAAGTCCACACTGGTCAGTCTGCTACCGCGTTTTTACACACCCACGATGGGTCGCATCAGGCTCGATGGCCATGATTTGCATGACCTGAAATTGAGTGATCTGCGCAACCAAATTGCGCTGGTCAGTCAGGACGTCATTCTATTTAACGACACTATTGCCAATAATATCGCCTACGGCGCGTTGCACGGCAGCAGCGAGGAGCAGATCACCCAAGCCGCCGAGGCCGCTTATGCGATGGAATTTATCCGCCAATTGCCGGACGGCCTGCATACGCTGGTAGGCGAAAACGGCGTGCTGCTGTCGGGCGGTCAGCGCCAGCGGCTGGCCATCGCGCGCGCCTTGCTGAAAAATGCCCCGGTATTGATCCTTGACGAGGCTACCTCTGCATTGGATAGTGAATCGGAGCGCTATATCCAGGCGGGCCTGGAGCGCCTTATGCGTCAACGTACCACGCTAGTCATTGCGCATAGGCTGTCCACCATCGAAAAGGCCGATGTCATTGTGGTCATGCACGAAGGGCGCATTGTGGAAACGGGGCAGCATGCGGCGCTATTAGCGCAGGGCGGACATTACGCCGCCTTGCACAAAATGCAGTTCGACAGTGTTACTTGATTCGGTACTCGACAAAAAATGCTGGAAATAAAACGGCTGGATTATTACTGGTACCATAAAAATCCTCTGGCCTATCTGTTATTGCCGTTATCCTGGGTTTTCCAGTTTGTCGTGAACCTGCGCCGCAAGGCCTATCAACTGGGCATCTTCGCGGTACATACCCTGGATACGCCGGTTATCGTAGTCGGCAATATCTGCGTCGGCGGCAGCGGAAAAACGCCGCTGATTATCTGGCTGGCGGAATATCTAACGGCCAAAGGTTACAAACCCGGCATTATCAGCCGAGGTTACGGGGCCACCGATGCCGGCGCTCCGCAACACGTGGGCCCTACCAGCGACCCGCGCAGGCTGGGCGATGAACCTGTGCTACTCGCGCAACGCAGCGGCTGTCCCGTGGTGATCGATGCTAACCGTCCCAGGGCCGCGCGCACCGTGGCTCGAAGCTGCGATATTATTCTGTCCGATGACGGCCTACAGCATTATGCGCTGGGGCGCATTATTGAAATCGCCGTAGTCGATGATGTGCGCCGCTTCGGCAATGGTTTTTGTCTACCGGCCGGCCCGTTGCGCGAACCGCTAACACGCCTGCAAACGGTGGATTTGATTGTGCGCAATCGCGGCACTACAATTGATAATGATTCGAAGTCACCGTTGGTCGACGGGAGCGAAGCGCTGCTCCCGGCCAGCTACGATATGCATTTCATCGTGGTGGGTATCATGAATTTGCAGTATGAAGATATCTGCCTTCAGGCGGCGGATTGCCTGAATAAAACAGTGCATGCGGTAGCGGGGATTGGCTTTCCGGAGCGCTTCTTTAACCAATTGCGCGATCTTGGGATGAAGGTTATCGAACATGCCTTTCCCGATCATCATGACTTTACCGCCGCTGATTTAGACTTCGGCGATAACAGGCCCATCATCATGACTGAAAAAGATGCCGTGAAATGCCGCCGGTTTGCCCAAGCACACCATTGGTATGTCTCGATCAAGGCAAGTTTGGATGAATCCTTTGCTCAACATATAATAAGTTTAGTGGAGCGTAATAAACATGGATAAGAAATTGCTGGAAATTTTGGTATGTCCGGTTTGCAAAGGACCGCTGATTTACAAAAAGGCGAGTGCGGAATTGATCTGCAAGGTGGACCGGCTGGCCTATCCGATTCGTGATGATATTCCGGTGATGCTGGAACAGGAGGCCCGGCAATTACCGGCTGAGGAAGAGGTCTAAATGGAATTCAGCGTCATCATCCCGGCGCGCTACGCCTCCAGCCGCCTGCCCGGCAAGCCCTTGCGTATAATTGCCGGTAAGCCGCTTATCCAGCATGTATTCGAATGCGCCGTGCGCAGTGGCGCGCTAGAGGTAGTGATCGCCACCGATGATGAACGGATACGCAGCGTGGCAGAGGAGTTTGGCGCGCAGGTGTGCATGACCTCCGCAGCGCATCCCTCGGGCACCGATCGCATAGCTGAAGTGATCGATACATTACAGTTTGACGACGAGCAGGTAATCGTGAATCTACAAGGCGATGAACCGCTGGTCCCCGCCGCGCTTATTCTGCAGGCGGTGCATAATCTTTATTCCCATTCATTGGCCAGCATGGCCACGCTGTGTGAACCCATTACCGCCACAGCCGACTTGCTCAATCCGAATATCAATAAAGTGGTCATGGATAAAAGCGGTTATGCGCTCTATTTCAGCCGTGCTCCGATACCCTGGGATCGCGCAGGCTTTGGAACAATGCCACACGCTACTACGCCCTTACCCGCCGCACCCTACTATCGTCATATAGGATTGTATGCCTATCGCGCCGGTTTTATCAGGGACTATGTACGCTGGCCGGCCTGCGCTATTGAACAGGCGGAATCGCTCGAACAATTACGAGCGTTATGGAACGGCGCCAAGATTCATGTCGGCGTGGCGCTGCATACCCCTGGCCCGGGAGTAGATATGGAAGATGATATAGAGCGGGTGGAAAAACTATTATCAATTGCTGCCGAGCAAGCCGGCTAGCTCGCTATTCATTTGCCCGGTTAAGCCGTCCCATACCGGCAGGGTAAACGTAGGTGCGACGCGCCGGTGTCCCTCGCCATGCTGATTGGCTTGGATCACGGAGTGCGTGCTGCATTCCTGTAGCACCAGCGTAGGCCCGTCTTCCAGCACCTCAATAATGGAACAGTCAACACCCTGATGCTGGAGATGTGCACCAATCAGCTTGCGCAGTTGCTCGAGGGTGATATTTGGCATAACCATAATCGTGGAGTATAGAAGTTTGCGCCTCGAAAAGAAAATACCTCATCGATTATAATATCCCCCCTTTGTAAAAGGGGGGTAGGGGGGATTTGCAATAGGAGCAGTGGCCCGTTTTTTTAAAAAAATCCCCCTGCGCCACTCTTTTTAAGGGGGGGAGTTTCAGACACTCCTTTAATCATCCACGGAGACAGGTATGGTCAACGTTTTATTCGTATGCATGGGTAATATCTGCCGTTCCCCCACGGCACATGGAATATTTTTATCGCTGATCAAGCAGCACGGCTTGGAGCACGCGATCGCGGTCGATTCGGCGGGCACCCATGACTACCACGTCGGCGCGCCACCCGATCGGCGGGCCCAAGCGAGTGCGTTGAAACGCGGCATCGATATCAGCGGCCTGCGTGCCCGTCATGTGGATCAAATAGATTTTGAGCGCTTTGATTACGTGCTGGCCATGGACCGGGATAATTACCGCCTGTTGCGCGCACTGTGCCCCGAGCATCACGAGTACAAGCTGAAATTGTTTATGGAATTTGCCCCGCATCTGAATCAACCGGAAGTGCCTGACCCTTATTACGGCGGTGCCAGCGGCTTCGAGCGCGTGCTGGATATGGTGGAAGAGGCCGCGCGCGGCCTGCTGGAAGACATCCGCCACCGTCATTTAAGCTCGGCAACGGCTCCCTCCCTGAAGTCGTAGCATGTCCGCGCAACTGCGCAGTTCCATCGAGGAGATCGTCGGCCAGCCGTTACGCACCATGGAGCCGCTCAGCGGGGGCTGCGTAGGGGAAGTTTACTGCGTGCAATTAAGGGATGGCACACGCCTGGTCGCGAAGGTCGATAACCGTAACGGCGCGCAACTGGCCTGCGAGGGCAGGATGCTGGGTTATTTGCGCCAACACACCACGCTGCCCGTTCCAACGGTAGTGCATTGCTCCGATAGCCTGTTGTTGATGGAATTTTTGGATGGTGAGAGCCGGTTCCCGCCACCGGCCCAGCGACATGCCGCGGAACTGCTGGCCGCGCTGCATGACATCAGTGCCGATAGTTTCGGCTTTGACTACGACACCCTGATTGGCGGATTGTACCAACCCAACCCGCAGACGTCATCTTGGCTGGCGTTCTTCGGCGAACAGCGCCTGCTCTATATGGGCAGGCAAGCCGTTCAGTCGGGGCGCATGTCATCACAAATGCTGGGGCGTTTGGAAAAATTCACGGAGCGGCTGAGTGACTGGCTGGAAGAGCCGGAGCGTCCTTCGCTCATTCACGGCGATGTCTGGACTACCAATGTGCTGGCGCAAGGCGGGCGCATCACCGGCTTTATCGACCCCGCTATTTATTTCGCCCACGCCGAGATCGAACTGGCCTTCACGACCTTATTCGGTACCTTCGACACGGCGTTTTTTAAGCGCTATCACGAGCTACGCCCGATCGCCCCCGACTTTATGGAAGTGCGCCGCGACATCTACAATCTCTACCCGCTGCTCGTCCATGTACGCCTGTTCGGTGGCGGTTATGTACAGTCGGTAGATAAGACCCTAGGCCGCTTAGGCTATTAACCTAAGCGGCCTAGGGGGCGCCCTGAAAAATTGGGCTGCTAATCCTACTCTTTCGCCTCCGGCAGGCTGACGGCCCGCTCCTGGTTGGCCGGTGATGGCTCACTCTGCGCCGGCGCGGGCCGCTCATGGGCGACGGGCAGGGCATGTGCCGCCGGGTGAACCGGCGCGCTGTAAGGGCTAGGGTTAACTGTCTCCACCTGCACCAGCTTCACGACGGGCATGCGCGGTTCTTCGCTGATAGGTTGGCGCTCAAGCTTGGCCGGAGCCGCAGGGCGTTGCTCATAAGCCGCCTCTTCACGCGGAACCGGAGCCGACAAGTCGCTCGAATGATTCCCGGAAGTTGTCTCAGCGTGCCGCGGCTGAGAAATCGGAGGCTCATAGCTATTCCGGCTACGCTCTTCAACGAGATGCACATCGCCCGCTGGCGTTATGACCTCACTGCCACCCGTTACGCCAGCGGGCTCAGCCCCGCTTACGTTGCCGGTTGCTTCACGGGCAGGCTGATTTTGGCCACCCGTACCCTCCGGGCGCCTGCGCCGCCCGCCACGGCGACCCCGTCGACTACTGCCGCTAGGCCTTTCGCTGGGGCTTACAGCCGGCCCGACAGCCGGTTGTCCAGATGTTACAGCGGGCTTGCCGGGGACCTCGGCAACAGGAGTAAATACCTTTTCCTCAGCCACTGGTCTTGCCGGCCGCTCAGGGCGTTCAGGGCGCTCCGCCTTATGCGGCTCCCTAATGGGGCGCACATTCGCAACGTTGCCACCCGGTGCGGATTTTTTGCGGGCCGCACCGGCGTTGGGTCCACGCCGCGCGGACTCGGCATGGCGCGGCTGATGACGCTCGCGCGGTCTATCCGCTGCGGCGGGGCGCTGATAACTCGGGCGCATCACCGGTTCGCGTTTGACCTCTTCCTGCCGCTCGGCACCGGCGCCAAAGAGGCCCATCCATAGTTGCCGGATGAAGCCCATTTTCTCGGGCGCACGCACGGCCTTTTCACTCACCGTCAGGGGGCCGGGGGCGGGGGTGGGGGGGGCAATGCCTCTCACTGCGGGAATTTCAGCGACCACCTTTTCGACCGGCGTCATCTTCTCGGTGGCCTCTTCAACGACGCTCACCATCTCATAGCTCGGCTTGTTGATTTCTTCAGCCGCCATCTCATCCTTACGGATACGCTGCACCTCGTAATGAGGCGTCAGTAGCGCAATATTAGGGATGAGCACAACGCTAATGCTGTGGCGGGCCTCGATCGCGCCGATCGCCTGGCGTTTTTCATTGAGCAGGAAGGTGGCAACATTCACCGGCAGTTGCACGGCAATCTTGCCGGTGCCTTCCTTCATGGCCTCTTCTTCGATGATGCGCAGAATGGCGAGGGCGGAAGACTCCACGCCGCGGATCATGCCCTGTCCCACGCAGCGCGGGCAGACCATATTGCTCGATTCACCCAGCGAGGAACGGATACGCTGGCGCGACATCTCCAGCAGGCCAAAGCGCGAGATGCGCCCGACTTGCACGCGCGCACGATCCATCTTCAAGGCCTCTTTCAGGCGATCTTCCACCTCGCGCTGGTTGCGCGCCGGGGTCATATCGATGAAATCGATTACGATCAGTCCGCCCAGGTCGCGGATGCGCAGTTGGCGCGCGATCTCGTCGGCCGCCTCCAGGTTGGTATTCAAGGCAGTCTCTTCAATGTCGCCGCCGCGGGTGGCGCGCGCGGAATTGATATCGATCGAAACCAAGGCCTCATTGCGGTCGATCACAATGGCGCCACCGGACGGCAGGCGCACCTCGCGGTTAAACGCCGACTCGATCTGGCTCTCGATTTGATAGCGGGTGAACAGCGGCACCGTATCCTTGTACAACTTGATCTTGTGCAGATTGTGCGGCATTACCTGCTGCATGAACTGAATGGCGTGTTCGTATACGCCGGGCTCATCGATCAGGATTTCATTGATATCCTTGCGCAAGTAGTCGCGTATGGCGCGGATCACCACGTTGCTTTCCTGGTAAATCAGGAAAGGGGCGGGCTTTTCACTGGAGGCGGTCTCGATGGCACTCCACAGGTGCACCAGGTAATCCAAATCCCACTGGAGTTCTTCGACGCTTTTGCCGACGCCTGCCGTGCGCACAATCATGCCCATGCCATCGGGCACTTCCAATGCGTTCATGGCATCGCGCATCTCATTGCGGTCGTCGCCCTCGATACGGCGCGATACACCGCCGGCGCGGGGGTTATTCGGCATCAACACCAGATAACGGCCCGCCAGGCTGATAAAGGTGGTGAGCGCCGCACCCTTGTTGCCGCGCTCCTCTTTTTCTACCTGGACGACAATCTCCTGACCTTCGTGCAACAAATCCTTAATACTGCTGCGGTTAGGGTTGTTGGCGTGGGCAGGGTTAAAGTAGACGCGGGAGATTTCCTTAAACGGCAGAAAGCCGTGGCGCTCCGCGCCATAGTCGACAAAGGCGGCCTCCAGGCTGGATTCGATACGCGTGATGCGCGCCTTGTAGATGTTGGATTTTTTCTGCTCGCGGGTGGAGGTTTCGATATCCAAATCATATAGTCGCTGGCCATCCACCAGCGCTACCCGCACCTCTTCCGGCTGAGTTGCGTTAAATAGCATTCTCTTCATGTGTTAATCCTTCGCGCTCGACCACATCCCCCTCGTGCCTGCCAGGGTCGCCGGACTAATGATTAGAGTGTAGAATACCTCGTCATGCTAGATTCACAAGATTGGGTCGTTATTCCATCTAATTCAGTTCGGCACCCCAGGCTTAATGGTCGCCAAGTGGGATGGGGGGCAAATAATAATCATCAAGGCCCTGAAACCGCGGGTATTGTCTTTATACAGCGCTGCTCGATGCTCTCGGCGCTACGCGACGAACCAGGCCGTCGCGGCTAAAAAGTCACACTCTTGCTTCCCGGAACCTCTATCGCTCTCAATAGGGTTGAGCGAATAAAAACCCTTGTTTACCGTGTCCGTCTATTATGAACACCACGTCTATCCGGGTGTTACGTTACAGTAACTCCCAACGGTGCGGCAAAATTACCTAATAATAGTAAAATTAAGCTGATACGCACCCAATGACCGAACAAATAGTATGCCAAAAATGAATGAATCTTGCAAAAAAGACTCACCCCAGGTCCAATTTATCGAAATTCAAGACGAGTATGACGGGCAAAGGCTCGACAATTTCCTGGTCAGCCGGCTGAAAGGCGTGCCCAAGAGTCATATCTACCGCATCGTGCGCAAGGGCGAGGTGCGCGTGAACAAGGGCCGCATAAAGCCCGACTACCGTTTGCAAGCGGGCGACAGCGTGCGCATCCCGCCACTGCGGCTGGCCGAGCCGGCTGACACAGCAGCGCCCAGCGACCAAACGCTCGCGCGCATCCAGCACAGCATCTTGTATGAAGACAAAGGGCTGCTGATACTTAATAAACCCTCGGGCATTGCCGTGCACGGCGGCAGCGGGCTGAGCTACGGCATTATCGAGGCGCTGCGCGCGCTGCGCCCCGATGCGCCTTTTTTGGAACTGGTGCACCGCCTTGACCGCGATACCTCGGGTTGCCTGGCGATCGCCAAAAAGCGCAGTGTGCTGCGCAGCCTGCATGAACTGTTGCGCACGGGTCAGGTCGATAAACGCTATCTGGCCCTGGTGAAGGGCCGCTGGCGGGGAAAGGGGCGTTCCGTTAAGCTCGCCTTGAGTAAGAACACCCTGCAATCCGGCGAGCGCGTGGTGCGCGTCGATGCCCAAGGCAAGGCGGCGGAGAGTGTGTTCGACCCGCAAAACCATTACAGCGAGGCCACGCTCATGGCGGTCAAGCTGCTGAGCGGCCGTACCCACCAAATCCGCGTCCATGCGGCGCATAGCGGCCACCCGCTCGCCGGCGATGATAAATACGGCGACAAGGAATTCAATCAGGCCATGCGCAAGCTGGGCCTTAAGCGCCTGTTCCTGCACGCCCACACACTGGCATTCCAATTGCCGGAGACCGGCCAAAAGATCAATATCAGCGCACCTCTCAACCCGGAGTTGCAGCAATTTTTAACCAAACTCAACCCACTGGTCTAAGTTATGAAAAAACGTTTGAATTTTCCGCTTTTGGTGTTTGACTGGGACGGCACCCTGATGGACTCCGAGGCACACATCGTCGGCTGCATCCGTGCCTCCATCGCCGACCTCGGCTTGCCGACCTTGGACAATACCGCCATCCGCAATATTATCGGTTTAGGTCTGCGCGAGGCCATCAACCGGCTGTTCCCGGGCAGCGATGACAGTCTGCATGAACAGCTTGCCGCGCGTTACCGCCAGCATTTCCTGGCGGATGATCGCACTCCTTCCGAATTATTTCCCGGCGTGAAGGAAACGCTGATAGCCCTGCATGGTCAGGGGTATTTTCTGGCGGTGGCTACCGGCAAGGGGCGCCATGGCCTCAATAGCGTATTGCACGAAACCGGCTGCAAGGAATTATTTCATGCCAGCCGTTGCGCCGATGAATGCGCATCCAAACCGCACCCGCAAATGCTGCTGGAGATCATGGACGAATTAAATGTGCCGCCTTCTAATACACTCATGATCGGCGACACCGAGTATGATATGCACATGGCGCGTAATGCCGGGGTGGCCGCCGTGGCGGTGAGCTGCGGCGTGCACGAGGAGCAACGCTTGCTGCAATGTGAGCCGTTGCTATGTCTAACCAGCATCGCAGAGCTGCCCATGTGGTTGCATGAACAATCCGCCGCTCAGCAGACACTAGGTCAATTTTAAGGGAAGGAATACGCTCATGGCTGATAATGAATCTAAACCAATACCCCCCACTGATAATACCCAGGGCAATGTGTGGGAACGCAATTTAATCAACCGCCTGGTGTTCGCCGGGCTCAACGAACAACGGCGTGCACGGCGTTGGAGTATCTTTTTTAAATCGCTGTTGTTCCTGTATCTGCTGGTGCTGCTACTAATGTACCTGCCCGAGGATTGGAGCGGCCCGGTGACGGCCGGCCGTCATACCGCCCTGGTCGATTTGCAAGGTGTTATTGCCGACGACACGCAAGCCAGTGCCGACAACATCATCACCGGCCTGCGCGCCGCGTTCAAGGATAAAAATACCGCCGGTGTGATCCTGCGCATCAATAGCCCCGGCGGCAGCCCAGTTCAGGCCGGCTATATCAACGACGAGATCCAGCGTCTGCGCGCCAAATATCCCAACATTCCGCTCTATGCGGTCATTACCGACATCTGTGCCTCGGGCGGCTATTACGTGGCCGTGGCGGCGGACAAAATCTATGTCGATAAGGCCAGCTTGGTCGGCTCGATCGGTGTGCTGATGGATAGCTTCGGTTTCGTGGGAACCATGGAAAAGCTGGGCGTTGAACGGCGTCTGCTCACCGCCGGTGAACACAAGGGCTTCCTGGACCCCTTTTCGCCGGTCAAGCCCTCCGATGTGCAGCACGTGGAAGGCCTGTTGAAGGATATTCACCGGCAATTCATCGATACCGTAAAGAAGGGGCGTGGCACACGCCTCAAAGCAGATGCCGACCTCTTCAATGGCCTGGTGTGGACAGGCGAGCAGGGCATTAATTTAGGATTGGCCGATGCCTTGGGCAGTAGCGGTTATGTGGCGCGCGAAGTTATCCATGCCGCCGATATAGTGGACTTCACGCCGCACGAGAATTACCTAGACCAACTCACGCAGCGTTTCGGCGTGACCTTGGCCAATAGTGTATTTTCTGCTCTGGGTTTGCAGGGCGCTAAGCTGCACTAGTATCCCGAGTCCGAAATACGTGGTAGGTGCGAATTCATTCGCATATGAATGTGCGGATAAATCCGCACCTACATTCTGTAGCGAATTTATGGGATACCACACTAGCTGCAATTGCAGGAATGCGGCAGTTTCTTAATACGACCACAGCAGGGCTGCCTAAATAATCTGCACGCCCTCCTGCGCCAGCATGCTGGTGAGACTAATGAGCGGCAGGCCGATCAGGGCGGTGGGATCGTCGCTGCTGATTTTCTCCAGCAGGCCGATCCCCAGGCCTTCGGATTTAAAACCACCCGCGCAGTTATAGGCGGGCTCGCGCGATAGATAATGGTCAATTTGCGCGTCGTTGAGGTGGCGAAATACCACCGTTGCGGGTACCAGCGCGTGCTGCACGCGGCGGGTCGCGCTATTCAGCAAACACAGCGCCGTTAAAAAATCGACGCTGCGACCAGACAGACGCTGCAACTGCCTGACGGCTTGTTCATGTCCGCCCGGCTTGCCCAGTATTTCGCCAGCCACCACTGCGACTTGATCCGAGCCGATAATCAGTGCCTGCGGGTAGGCGCGCGCCACCGCCGCCGCCTTCGCATGGGCAAGCCTGCGCGCCAGCGCCTCGGGGAGTTCGCCGGGAATAGGGGTCTCATCGACGGCAGGATCGGCGGTCTGGAAACGTAGGCCGAGCCGCTCCAGCAGTTGCCGCCGATAGGGCGAAGTCGAAGCCAAAATAACGGTCCGCATAGTTGTTCTAATATCGTTCATGGACTCAACACCCATATTACAGGTTTGCCGGAGCAACTGTATGGCTAGTGTACGCACTTTACCAACCGGCCACGCTGTACAGTGGCTAAGTTGCTAATTTTCTAAGGAAAGATGAGGTTAACCCGGTTATTAGCCTTTGACAGTGCAGGCCTTTGATTATATTATGCGCAGTCTATGTTAGAACGGCTGCCAGAGTACGTAGACCCGTTGCAACTG
>DATECT010000034.1:0-6286 GCA_035286765.1 Gammaproteobacteria bacterium | reverse complement strand
CGCGCTTGCCGCTTGAGACAGAAAACATGAAAATGTCGTTGACGCGGAACAGAGTATCTACACTTGTTAAAAGTTCTTCGTTCGCCGCCTTCGGCGGCACCTTAATCTATGACTGCCTTGTTAAAATAAGCATTATCTTTGCCGTCCATCGGCAACCGCTCCTGCGTTGCTCTCGGCAATTGCTCCTGCATTGCTCTACCTCCTGTGTCCCTACAGTCGTACCTCCTACATCCATGTAGTCGTGGCGCGGCATTCGTGCATATTCAAGCTCCAGCCATGCCATCCATGGCTTGTCGTTCATGATGGGCTCCTGCCCATCACCTATGGGCCACCTAACGGTGGTGCCGTTCGGCTTTCCTGCCGAACGGTCGCGAGCTTTCGCTCGCTGCGCTTGCACTCCGCTATCCTGCTCCGTGCAATCGCCCCGGCCAGCACATCCCTGTGCTGGCGTTCGCGAGCTTTCGCTCGCTCACCCCGCCCAACCCGCCAGGGTCATTAAGGCGATAATCAATATCCATACCACCAGGGTGCGCCAGATCAGGGCCTGGGCCGATTTAATCTGATTGATCTCGCCCTGCACATCCAATTCGGTGGCCCCTTCGGCATGTTCTACGTCGAGTTGCAGGGCGCCCATACCGCTGGCCAGCAGCACGCCTACGCTGGAGGCCTCCCAGTTACCGGCCCACTTGCCGGCGCTGCCGCGCCAATTGCCGATGGCATCGACGAAGCTGCCGCTGACGGCATAGCCGAGCGCGGCCAGGCGCGCGGGCACCCAGTCCAGCGTGGCATGCAGGCGCGTGGCGGCCTGCGCAAATTCACCCGCGGGGTGTTGTTCCTTGGCCGTGCCGTTTCTCAAAATGCATGACAGGCGATAGAGGATGGCGCCGACCGGGCCCAGCACGGCAAACCAGAACAGCACGGCCAAAACACGCTCATTGGCCTGTACCAGGATGGATTCCGTTACCGCGCGGGTGAGTTGGAAGGCCGAGCCGGGTAGCTGTTCGTGCAGGATGTCGGTGGCAATGTGATGCGCCGCCTCGGTATCGCCAATTTCGCGCGCGTCGATATAGGCCTGTACCTGCTCGTCTAGATTTTGCGGCCCCAGTGAAAATATCAACACCAGGGTGGCGAAGGCAAAACCCAACAGGCCGAGCAGGTCGTTGAGCACATGGTAGAGAATGCCGATGGCCAATACCGGCAGGCCGACGATTAACAGCACGCCTAATGAGCCGCCGGCACCCCGCGCCAAGCGGGCGCGCAACCAGCGTGCAAAATTCGTAAACCAATCGAATTGGCGGAATTCCTGGAGCATGGCCACGGACTTCTCTACGCCCAGGCTAATCAGGATGGCTATTAAGGTCATCAGTGCTGCCCCTTATGGGAATTAACGTTGACGCTATTTTGCGTCAAACACTCTGCAAAAATTCTACCATGTTAAGCGCAGCGAAGATGCTGCGCGCTTAATTAGGAATGCGCCTGCGATTGTAAACCCCCGGGGGCATTTGGCAAAACATTCGTTTTGGGTTGGCACGCTAGCAGGACGGTGAAAAACTCTATACTCAATACCCTATTAAACGCCGCAGTTGCTGCCAGTCGAAGGCCGGGCCTGGGTCGGTCTTGCGTCCGGGGGCGATGTCACAGTGTCCGACCAGACGCTGCGGTGACAGCGTTGGGTAGGCGGCGCTGAGTGCCTGTATCAATTCGGCCAGCGCCTGATACTGTGCCGGTTCATAGGGCACCTCATCGCTGCCCTCTAACTCGATGCCAATGGAGTAATCGTTACAGCGCGCACGGTTCTCGAAACACGACTCCCCGGCGTGCCAGGCGCGCAGGTGAAACGGGACATACTGGACGATGGCGCCATCGCGCCGGATCAGGGCATGAGCCGACACCCGCATGGCATGGATATCCTGAAAGTAAGGGTGGGCGTCCGCCGCCAGCGAATTGGTGAACAAGGCATCGATGAACGGTCCGCCGTATTCGCCGGGCGGAAGACTGATGCTATGGATGACGATGAGATCGATAACCGTGTGCGCGGGGCGTTCGTCATAGTTGGGCGAGGGCACTCGAATTGCCTGGCCCAACCAACCGCTGATGTTGTCTACCTTCATAATGCACCTTACGTAGAAGCCTTTATTATATAGTTATTTCACTGCTCGCCCACATACGCTACCATGCGATAGTGAGCGCAACATTACTCGGGGGGATCGCTTATGTGCCGACTCACCGCCTATTTGGGCCAACCTATCGCGCTGGGGCAGATGCTGCTGGGCGCGCCTCATAGCCTAGTGCGGGATGCCTACAGCTTTGGGGTGGGCTGGTATGCCCCCGATGCCGTACCGGCAGTCTATATCAATACCTCGCCAAGCTGGCTGGATAATAATCTGCCGCACCTGGGGCGCAGTTTGAGCAGCGGTCTGTGGCTGGCCCATACGCAGAATATCGGCCCCGCCTTGCCGAGTGCGGCCCCTACCTCGCAACCCTTGTACGATGATGAATTTCTGTTTATCCAGCATGGCGGCATTGCGCAGTTCCGCACCACCTTGGCGCCCCTGATCCGCAGCTTCCTCGCGCCGGAGCTGGAGGCCGGGCTGCAAACCAATAGCGAAGCTGAATATCTGTTTGCCATAGTGCGCCATTTATTGGCCGACGATGACGAGATGTCTATCGATCAGGCCCTCAGCGAGATGTTTGAACTGTTGGAGAATTGGCTCGATGGGCTTCCCGCCCAACTGAATATGATTATTACCGATGGCGAAGGTGTGTATGCGGTACGCCACGGCATTAATGCCGCATGCGCTCCGCTTTACTACACCACCGATGCCGAGGATTATCCAGGCGCGCAATTGATTGTTTCAGAGCCGCTTAGCTCTTCCGAATTTTGGCAGCCCGTGCCGGAACATCATATTCTTATTCTTGATTCTTATGAACCACCCGACGTTATCCCATTGCATTAATGCCTACAGCTATGGAACCTCAGATGTATTCGTCATTCCGGGCGAAGCGTAGCGTAGACCCGGAATCCAGTGCTTTTAATTCAATGGGTTGCTAGATTCCCGCTTTCGCGGGAATGACAAAAAAATAATTAATCAGAGCTTCCCTATCAATTCGAGCTATAACGGCCGTGTTAATTTTTGGTAGCCGCCTAGCCTGCGCAAATGATTTTATGACATCATGGGCAGCGGGCAAACGCTACTGATAGTAATCTATACATAGCGACATAAATCTACTGCACGGCTTTGATGCGGGTGCGTGCGGTGCTCGGAATCCGGGGCCGCGTAGCGGCAGACTTCTATGTACACTCCGGTTCCTGCGCTCCGTCGCCTCACCTGCGACGCACAGGGATGTGCTAGTGTCGCGGGAGGCCGGATGCCGGGAGCGATAAATCCGCTCGCTACGATTTCTGTCGCTATGTATAAATTCAGCATAATTTTTGCCTATACGGGCAATATCACCATCCGGTAACCTCACTGAGGTTAGAGACAGGCGCTTCCATGAACACAGGCATTTTCCAGCAGATACTCATCCTGCTGAGCGTGACCGTGCTGGTCATAGCACTGTTCAGGCGCTTCCATGTGCCGGCCATCATGGGCTATTTAACCGTCGGTGTGCTGGTCGGTTACCCTGAATTACCTTGGCTTTCCATGTCGCCCGACACGCACCTGCTGGCCGAGTTCGGCGTGGTATTTTTGATGTTTGCCATCGGTCTGGAATTTTCATTGCCCAAGCTGATGACCATGAAGGTCGCGGTGCTGGGCGTGGGGGGCGCGCAAGTCGTTATTACCACCTTGGTGGCGGCCGTAGGGGCTTGGCTACTCGGCATGTCGCCACAGGCGGCGTTTGCCGTGGGCGGGGTGCTGGCCATGTCATCCACGGCGATCGTGAGCAAGCAATTATCCGAGCAACTGGAGCTTAATTCCCGCCACGGTCGTTTGACCATAGGTATTCTGCTGTTCCAGGACCTCGCCGTCATCCCCTTTTTAGTGATTATTCCGGTGTTGGCCAGCGGCTTGGATAACGGTATCGTCATGTCGCTCGGTTGGGCCTTGTTGAAGGGCGTGCTGGTGTTTTTCGTACTACTGGGCGCGGGCCACTGGATATTGCGTCCGTTGTTCGAGATGATCGCGGCGGGGCGTTCTCCTGAACTGTTTATGCTCACCATATTATTGGTCACCCTAAGCGCCGCCTGGATTACTCAGCAGGCAGGTTTATCGCTGGCCTTGGGCGCCTTTTTAGCCGGTATGGTGATTAGTGAAACGCAATTCCGGCATCAAGTCGAGGCGGATATCCGTCCCTTCCAAGATGTACTGCTGGGCCTGTTTTTCGTGACCATCGGCATGCGCCTCGATTTAACCGTGTTCCCGCAAATTTGGTACTGGGCGCTGCTCCTGGCGCTCGGGATTATTGTGTTCAAAGCCTTGCTCATCATGCTGCTGGGGAAGATTGCCGCTGCCGAGAGAGGCGTGGCCTTGCGCGCCGGGCTGTGTCTTGCCCAAGGCGGCGAATTCGGCTTTGTGCTGCTGTCGCTGGCGGCGAGCTATAAACTTTTGCAGGGCCAAGCGGGGCAAATTGTGCTTGCCGGTGTGTTGGCGAGCATGGCACTGGCACCCATAATAATTCGCTATAACGGTGTGCTGGCTCGACGCATGTATGCGTTAAGCTACGGCCAAAGCCGCGTGCAGATCGAACAAAATGTTAACATTAATGCCGAGGGCCTGAAGCAGCACGTCATCCTCTGCGGCTATGGCCGCGTAGGGCAAAATATTGCGCGTTTTTTGGAGCAAGAGGGCTTCGAGTTCATCGCCCTGGATCTGGACCCCGACCGCGTGCGTCAGGCCCAAGAAGCGGGTGATGCAGTGAGCTACGGAGATTGCGCGCGCGGCGAGATTTTAGGGGCGGCGGGTTTAGCGCGCGCACGCGCATTGGTCATCACCTACGGTGAATTACCCAGCACCCTAAAAATACTCGAGCATGCCCACCGCCTGCGGCCCGATCTGCCCGTGCTGGTGCGCACGCGCGATGATGCGGATTTGGAGCAGTTGTTAAATGCCGGGGCCAGCGAGGTGGTGCCGGAGACCTTGGAGGCGAGTCTGATGCTGTCCTCGCAACTGCTATTGATATTAGGCACGCCCCTGGCGCGGGTAATGCGCAGTGTGCGCAATGTGCGTAATGATCGTTACCGTTTGCTGCGCGGTTTTTTCCCTAGCCAAGCAGCCGAGTCGGAGGGCGTGCGCACGCAAGGTGAGCGCCTGCGCACCGTCACCCTGCCCAAGGCGGCGCATGCGGTAGGCCGCACCTTGGAACAACTGGAATTGGACAAGCTGGGCGTGGTAGTCACCGCCGTGCGCCGCGGCGGTATACGCGGTCCGCAACCCGAGCCTTACACGCGATTGCGCGACGGCGACGTGCTCATTTTATACGGCACCGCTACTGCCCTGGGCAAGGCCGAGCGGCAGTTACTGCAAGGCTGAGGGACACTTAGGCGTCCGAAGTTATATGGGGCTATTCAATTGGGGTGGCGCTCCACTCTGTTTGGAGTGTATCAATCCGATTCGGCAGCGCGGCCAAATCCCCCGGCCTGCGGCCTTTCTGCGCTGCGCTTCCTGCGCTACGCAATCCTGCTTCGCTGGAAGTCCAGCCCAAGCATCCTTGCTTGGGCGTTCGCGGCCTTGCCGCTCACCCTGCTGCGCTCGAAAGTCCAGCCAAGCCATCCATGCGTTCATGATGCACATCCGTGTGCATCACCCTTAGGGGCCCCCTGCGGGGGTGCCATTTGGCTTTCCTGCCAAACGGTCGGCGGCTTCACCGCCTCACCCCCTTTTTCAAAGGGGGTCGGAGTGTCCAGTCTTTGATTACCACCTTTGCAAAAGGGTGGTCGCGCGCCAGCCTCTTTAATCACCCCCTTTGTAAAAGGGGGTCGAGCGTAGCGAGGGGGGATTTTGGGCCGTACCGTTAAGGTTCATTAACTACAACGTACTGGGCTAGGACGGCAGCATACCGATCTGCCGGCACAGTTCGCCGCAACGGCGGCAGGCATCGGCGCATTGTTTCAATATATCGGCCGCTCTGCCCTCATGCTCATTCGCCATGCGCTCGCACTCGGTCATGCAGACCTGGCAGGCATCGGCGCTTAAGCTGCAGGCGCGCGGGTGAAGGAATGAATTACGGCTCATATAACGCGCGCTGAGCAGACAACTATCTGTGCAATCCAGGCACATCTCTATACACCTTGCCATGCCCGTCATATCCATGCGTATGCACTCAGCCGCGCATTGCTCGCACAGCT
>DATECT010000033.1:0-21486 GCA_035286765.1 Gammaproteobacteria bacterium | reverse complement strand
GCACCGAGCAGGTTTATACGGACTGGATTAAACGCTTTATTTTGTTCCATGGCAAGAGGCACCCGGAGACGATGGGTGCGGAGGAAATTGAGGGTTTTTTAACGCACTTGGCGGTGGAGGGGAAGGTGGCTGCTTCGACGCAGAATCAGGCCAAAAGCGCGCTGCTGTTTCTTTACCGTGAGGTGTTGGGCGAGAAGTTGCCGTGGCTGGATAACGTAACCCAGGCCAAGGTGCCGGAGCGCGTGCCGGTGGTGCTCACGGTCGAGGAAGCGCGGGCGGTGCTGAGTCGGCTTTCCGGCTCTCATTGGCTGGTGGCAAGCCTGCTATACGGTGCGGGACTGCGCTTGATGGAAGCGCTGCGGCTGCGCGTAAAGGATGTCGAATTCATGCGTCACGAGATTGTCGTGCGCGAGGGCAAGGGTTTCAAGGACCGTGTAACCATGCTGCCCGACTCGGTGGTAAGTCCACTCAAGCTGCATCTCGCCAAGGTTAAAGCCTTGCATCAGGAGGATTTGGCGAATGGACGGGGCGAGGTTTATCTGCCTTTCGCGCTCGACAAAAAATATCCCAATGCCAAGTACGAGTGGGGATGGAGCTACATTTTCCCTTCCGCCAAGCTTTCCGTTGACCCCCGCTCCGGCGTTATGCGCCGCCACCATCTGGATGAGAAGGGTATTCAGCGTGCCATGAAACAAGCGGTGCGGGATGCCGGTATTGTTAAACCGGCGACCCCGCATACCTTGCGCCATAGCTTCGCCACCCATTTGCTGCAATCCGGCTATGACATCCGCACTGTCCAGGAATTGCTGGGGCATAAAGACGTGAGCACGACGATGATTTACACGCATGTGCTGAACCGCGGCGGTAAGGGCGTGCGCAGCCCATTAGACGGGCTTTAGCCCGGTTTACATGCCGATTGGGGGTTTTTTCCCGCCGAATATGGTTAATGTGGCGCCCGGCCCCCTGCGCTTACCCCCTAAAATCGGTTATCCTTATGTTTTTACGCCCATAGGGGGACAAGATGTTTACGCAGGACATGAAAATTGCCGGGTTTGACGAGGAGTTATGGGGCGCGATACAGCATGAGCAGGTGCGTCAGGAAGAGCATATCGAGCTGATTGCCTCGGAGAATTACGTCAGCCCGCGCGTGTTGGAGGCGCAGGGTTCGGTCCTCACCAATAAATATGCCGAGGGTTACCCCGGCAAGCGTTATTACGGCGGTTGTGAATACGTGGATGTGGCCGAGCAACTGGCCATTGACCGGGTTAAGCAATTGTTCGGCGCGGCTTACGCCAATGTGCAGCCGCATTCGGGCTCGCAGGCCAATGCCGCTGTTTATTTGGCACTGCTGAAACCGGGCGATACCATTTTAGGTATGAGCCTGGCGCACGGCGGCCATCTCACCCATGGGGCCAAGGTGAATTTTTCCGGCAAGATATTCAATGCCGTGCAGTATGGCTTGAATCCCGCTACGGAAGAGATTGATTACGAGCAGGTGGAGCAGCTTGCTCTGGAACACAAGCCGAAGATGATTGTGGCCGGTTTTAGTGCGTATTCGCGTGTGGTGGACTGGCAGCGCTTCCGCACCATCGCCGATAAGATCGGCGCCTATTTATTCGTGGACATAGCCCATCCGGCGGGTTTGGTGGCGGCGGGCATTTATCCCAGCCCGGTAAATATTGCCGACGTGACCACCTCTACCACGCATAAGACGCTGCGCGGACCGCGCGGCGGTATCATTTTGGCCAAGGCCAATCCCGAGATCGAGAAGAAGCTCAATTCCATGATATTTCCCGGTATTCAGGGCGGCCCCTTGATGCACGTGATCGCGGCCAAGGCAGTGGCGTTTAAAGAGGCACTGCAACCGGAGTTCAAGGCATATCAGCAGCAGGTGTTGACCAATGCGCGTGCCATGGCGGCGACGGTAATTGCACGCGGTTACAAGGTGATCTCCGGCGGCACCGATAATCATTTATTCCTGATGGATCTCGTCAAGAACGGCCTTACCGGCAAAGACGCCGAGGCGGCCTTGGGCGCGGCCAATATCACGGTGAATAAAAACGCGGTGCCGAATGATCCGCAGTCGCCGTTTGTGACCAGCGGCATACGCATCGGCACGCCGGCGATTACCACGCGCGGTTTTAATGAGGCGGAGGCGAAGGCGCTGGCGGGTTGGATTTGTGATGTGCTCGATGATATTCAGAATCAGGCCACGATTGCGCGGGTGAAGCAGCAGGTGTTGGATATTTGCAAGCGCTTGCCGGTATATAAGAAATAACCGGGAGCTTGGCCTGCAATTTCGGCAATGAGTGGGTAGGGTGGGCACGCCGTTTGTGCCCACGCGGAATCCAGGCAGGTGGGCACTAAAATCGTGCCCACCCTACAACGTGCCCACTTTGTATAGATTCTTCCGGCGGGAGAGAGAATCAAATTGCTGAGTGGATATTTTGTTGAGCCGAGGTAGCCATAATGCATTGCCCGTTCTGTCGAGCTCCGGATACCAAGGTTATCGATTCGCGCCTGGCGAACGAGGGTGATCATGTGCGCCGCCGCCGCGAGTGCCAGAGCTGCGGCGAGCGGTTTACCACTTACGAAGTGGCCGAATTGGCCATGCCGCGCATCGTTAAACGCGACGGTACGCGCGTGCCGTTTGACGAATCCAAATTACGTGCCGGCATGCTGCGCGCGTTACAGAAAAGACCCGTGCCGATCGATCGCATCGAGGCCGCCATTAATCGCATTCAACATCGGCTGCGCGCCAGCGGCGACCGCGAGGTGAAGTCGCGACGCATCGGTGATTTGGTGATGGAAGAGTTGCGCAGTCTTGATGAAGTGGCTTATGTGCGCTTCGCCTCCGTCTACCACAGTTTTGAAGACGTGAGCGAGTTTCGCACCGAGATCGAACGCCTGCAAAGTACCCTTTCCCCCGAGGCTGAAAAACAACAGCTTCCTTTATTGCCGCAAACCCCGAAGAAAAAATCCTAATGAGTATCGCCGATCATCATTTCATGGCGCGCGCGTTGCAGTTGGCGCGCCAGGGGCTTTACATGGCCCACCCTAATCCGCGCGTGGGTTGTGTCATCGTGCACGAGGGTGAGGTGGTGGGCGAGGGTTGGCACCGGCGTGCCGGCGAGCCGCACGCCGAGGTGCACGCCCTGCAGCAGGCCGGCGAGCGGGCGCACGGTGCAACCGTTTACGTGAATTTAGAGCCCTGCTGTCATACGGGGCGCACGCCGCCGTGCACACAATCCTTAATTAATGCCGGGGTGGCGCGCGTGGTGGTCGCCATGCCCGACCCCAACCCGCTGGTGGCAGGCAAGGGTTTGCAGGGCTTGGCGCAGGCGGGTATTCAGGTGCAAAGTGGCGTGTTGCAGGCGCAGGCCGAGGAGCTCAATCGCGGGTTTGTCATGCGCATGCTGAACAAACGTCCGTGGGTATGCTGCAAGCTTGCCATGAGTTTAGACGGGCGCACTGCGCTGGCCAACGGTGACAGCAAGTGGATTACCGGTGCAGCGGCGCGCGCGGATGTGCAGCATCTGCGCGCGCAAAGCGGTGCGATCATGACGGGCATCGGCACCGTGCTGGCCGATGATCCCTCCTTGACGGTGCGCCAGGAATTTCTCGAGCAGCACCCCGAACTGCACTACTCGGGGACTACCGAGCAGCCCTTGCGGGCCGTGCTGGATTCGCGCTTACGTATGCCCGAGCACGCCCGCATGTTGACATTGCCGGGCCAGACCATTTTGTTTACCAGCGTGTCGGCGCAGGGCTCTCAGCAGGGGGCGCTGCGCGGTGGGCTGCAAATCGTGCCCTTTCCCAAACAGAACAATGGCGTGGATGTGCATGCGGTGCTGCACTATTTGGCGGCTCAGCATCAGGTAAACGATGTCTTGCTGGAGGCGGGTTCGCGCCTGAGCGCGGCCATGCTGCAGGCCGGTTTGATCGATGAGCTAGTGATCTATATGGCGCCGATGCTGCTAGGTGATAGCGCGCGCGGCCTGTTTCATATCGTGCCGGGCTTAACAGAGATGAAAGAGCGTATTGGGTTACAGATTGTTGACGTGCGGGCCATCGGCGATGACTGGCGCATCACTGCGCGACCGATGCATACGGAATAGCGTGGGGGCCGGTTAAGCGATTAACGCCCTCGGCTCGACGCCTTTTTAAAATGGATCGAGCCTGTGGATGATGCACACGATGTAAATCTTTTCTTTGCCAATTCGTGCGCACAGAGCGCACGCTGCCTAAGCTATTCATGACCGTTTTTCTGTGGGCCGCAAGTTGGATGGCTCAGCCTAATCTGTGAATACTTAATTCTAGCTATTCTATTTTAGTTATTACAACGTTGCTTAAAAGCGTCATCCCGTCAAAAAAATGTTCTCCGCTACGAATAGTTTAAGTTAATGCGAAGCTATATTAGACTTTAATTTATCGTTTCAAAAATCTCTGAGTAGATCAAAGTTGCCTACAGGGCAGATCACCCGCTTTACTTCTGGCTGCTTGCCTGCCCGGCATTTACTACGACCGGCTACGCTGGCCCACGCCTAACTGGTCCCTTCATCAATATGGTCCGCTAATGCACGCCTGGAAACCGGCGTCACTTTTCAATTTTAAAGTTTTGTTCATACGTGTCGCTAATTGAGTTGCGTTGGCCGTCTGCCAGCGTAATCAGTTTAACCGGACACTCCGGATAGGAGTCCTGCCCTGACTCTCCCCCCAGATCGGGCATGCAGGCCCTATCTCGGAGTGTCCACCTTGTCCTGTGCGTCACTTGGCACAGGATGTGCTAATCAGAAAATACGCATGAAAAACAGGAACGACCAAGGCACGCAGGGTGCGATGAGAATAGCAGGCATCAATAGTGGTTCGGATCTTGCCGCCGGACAGCCGACGGTGTGTAAAGTCTGATAGCCACGCTAAGATTGCAACGCTACCAGCCATGTTCCTCACTTATCCATCCAGCCCGCCCACTTAGCCATGAAAAAACAGTCTTTATATATTGCTTCCATCAGCACCGCTGCACTATTAGGAGTGCTGTTGGTGGGCACCGCCAGAGTGCATACCAATACGGCGGCAGTAACGGTGGTCCCGGTTAGCGCCAGCGATGAAGACACCGGCAAGTTAGAGAGTGCCGAGCCGATCCAGCCGATCCCGCTCACCATAGCATTAGACCCCGCCAAGGTGGCGCTGGGAGAAAAATTATTTAATGAAACACGGCTCTCGCATGACAACACCATTGCGTGCGCCACCTGCCATGACCTGGCCAGCGGCGGAACGGATCACTTGATCCACTCGCTGGGCAGCGGCGGCGCGACCGGGGATGTGAACTCGCCCACCGTGTTCAATAGCGGTCTTAACTTCAGGCAGTTTTGGGATGGACGCGCCGCCACGCTGGAAGATCAGATCGATGGCCCCACTCACCACCCCAAAGAAATGAATTCAAGCTGGCCGGAGATTATCGGCAAGCTTAACCAAGACCCCGACTACGTTTCCGCCTTCACCCGCCTTTATCCGGACGGCATTACCAGCCTGACTATTAAGGATGCCATCGCCACCTTCGAGCGCTCGCTTATCACGCCCAACTCCCGTTTTGATAAATTCCTGCGCGGCGATAAACAAGCCATCACCAATGATGAAAAGGCAGGGTATGCCCTGTTTAAAGAGTACGGTTGTGTGGCGTGCCACCAAGGTATTAATGTCGGCGGCAACATGTTCCAGGTGTTGGGCGTGATGGCCGATTACTTCAAGGATCGCGGCAATGAGACTAAAGCGGATCTGGGGCGGTTTAACGTCACCGGCGACCAGGCCGATCTGCACACCTTCCGGGTGCCCAGCTTGCGCCTTGCCGCGCTGACGGCGCCGTATTTCCACGACGGCACGGCAAAGACCCTGGAGCAAGCGATTGATGCCATGGCCAAGTACCAGTTAGGTAGATATATAAACGATAGGGATAAGCAATTAATCATTAAGTTCTTACACACCTTGCCCGGCGAATACAAAGGAAAACCATTATTATGAAACGGGTGTGGCTTAGGCACGCTGTTATTGTTGGCCTTTGCCTACTGATATTTGTTGTTTTATTTATTAAAACACAAAAGGTCGACAATGCAGGCCACGAGCACATGATCGGCACAATTCATGATCTGACAATGCAGGATGCGGCGTTAAATCAAAATATCATCAGGACGCATCATGGCATGCTCGGCAATTATGACCCTTTCGTGCGGGCGATTGCGGAGTCTAGGGAATTGCAGAGTGATCTAATGGGAAACCCGTCGACACTCTACCGTAAGGGCCTTCCCGAGGTGGATAAACTGACGGCTGATGCCCGCATGCTGCTGGATAAGAAAGAGGCATTGCTTGAATCGTTCAAATCAAAAAACGCCATTCTGAAAAATTCGCTGCGCTATTTCCCGTCCATAGTGGCTATGACCATAGGCGACGAAGCGGAGGATCATGGCCGCATCGATGGCGAACTTAAATCAGAACTGAGCGATTTAGCTGTCGATATATTGGATTACAGCCTTTCCGGCAGTGACGATGTGCGAATGCATGCAAGCGATCATGCGGATGAGATATTGGAGAAGCTCAACAGCCTTTCAAAAGAAGACCGCGCCAATGTTGAGTTAATCCTGCTGCATGCGAATATTATAGTGCGTCAAAAGCCGGCAGTGGATAGCCTGGCAGCGCAGCTTTTGTCTCTTCCCACAACGCAGGTATATGGCGGGCTAAATACTGCATACGATGAAGAATACGGCAGAGTGGTGCGCGAGGCCAATCAATACCGTTTCTTCCTTTATTTATTTCCTACGCTGCTGCTGGCATACATTGCCTATGTCTTGCTCAGGCTAAAGAAGAATACCACCGCGCTGCACGATGCAGTAGAACACCTTGAGTTGCAAAAAATTGAGTTGACCGAGAGCCGGGAAAAGCTCCGTCAGTTTAATAAAGAACTGGAGAAGCGTGTGCAGGAACGCACCGTCGAGCTCGATTCCACTAACGCCCAATTGGTGTATTACCTGGAAGATATTACCCGTAAAAATGAAGAGAACGAGATGTTCGTATATAGCGTCTCGCACGATCTTCGCTCGCCGCTTGTTAATCTGCAAGGCTTCAGTCAGGAGCTTGTTGCTGTAAGTGATGATATTCGCAAATTAATAGAGCAATGCGCCTGTTCCGAGGAGATTAAAAAGCGCGGTTTGAAGATGGTCGAAGAGGATATGGGTGGGTCAATCCGCTTTATTCAGGCTGGCGTGGTGCGGCTATCAAATATCATGGATGCACTATTGCGTTTGTCGCGCGCCGGGCGCGTGGAGTATCAGATACAGCATGTCGATTTAGACCCCATAATCAGTCGCATTGTGTCATCCATGCAGAGCATCATTGCGCAACGCGGTGCGACTTTGACAATCCAACCGCTACCCGCTGCGTGGGGGGATCCTACGGCTATCGAGCAGATATTTGCCAACCTGATCGGCAATGCCCTGAATTACCTTAACCCCAAGCGACCAGGCTTGATCGAAGTGGGCTGTCGTCCGGAACCGGAAACAACGGCTAACGCGACCTTGAATGTTTATTATGTGAAAGACAATGGCTTAGGTATCTCCGAGCAAGCGAAGTCGAAACTATTCAAGATTTTTCAGCGCATGCACCCCGATGCGGCAAAGGGCGAAGGCGTTGGCTTGGCCATTGTACGTCGCATGGTAGAGCGCCACGGCGGCAGGATCACTGTTGAATCAACAGAAGGGGAAGGCACGACATTTATCGTTACCTTGCCTGCCGAGCAGATTAAACAGGCGCCGATTTTTTCGACTTCGGAACAGGCTACTTTAGAAGCAGAACTATTCTAGGTAATTGGAAAGTTTATGGGGGAGAACCTGAGATGATTGCTCAAACGGTCACCATCGTATTGGCCGAGGACGACGATGGGCACGCCACGTTAATTCAGCGCAGCTTGAAGCGCGCTGGTTTTATGAATGAGATAGTGCATGTTACAAATGGACAAGAGGCGCTGGACTTCGCCCATTCCAGAGGCGCTTATGTTGGGCGCGTGCACGCGGAGCATCCGCTGATGCTGCTCGATATTAATATGCCGGTAATGGATGGTATTGAAACACTGCGTCAACTGAAGGCGAATGAAAAAACCAAGAGCATACCTGTGGTTATGCTGACGACCACCGATGACCCCAATGAGATAGAGCGGTGCTATCAATTAGGCTGCGGCATTTATATCACCAAGCCGATCGATAGCGAAAAATTCTCCGAGGCGATTAATCGCCTGGGGCTATTTTTGCAAGTGGTAAAGGTCCCGGGTGAGCATGCGGTCTAGGGATCAGTTATGGCCATAAGAGCTACTGACGAACGCGAACACATCGCGGGCATAAATAACGGTGCTTTTGCGAATATTACACTGGACGGTATGGCCCAAGATATTTGCATTGGCGCAGGCCCCTGTACGCCCGGTAGCGGCATCCAAACATTTATCTTCGACTGCGCCCGATGCCACGGTAATGCTCAATGAGCGCGGCACTTATACAAAGTGCCAATCCGGCCGCTGAAAACCCTTGGCGCGCGAGGTTAGTGCTTTGCTGGACCATTCTATCGATACTTTGGTTAAAGAATTGAGGGGCTCGCCGCAACACTGGTCTAAGTGCAGTGAGCAAACACTGATAGGTGAGTTTACGCAAATATTGGAAGTGTCAGCTTCCACCACTGCTGAGAATGGCGCGGTGAAGTATGCGGTGGCGCTACATGATATCACTGAGCGTAAGCGCTATGAGGCGCAGATTGCCGCTAGGGCCAGCGAACTGTTGCAAAAGAATTTCGAACTAGAGAGGTTATCAAACTCCATGAAACATGCCAAGGACGAAGCAGAGCAGGTTAAAGAACAGGCCGATAATTTGAATCAGCAATTATCGAAGGTTAATGATGAGTTGATCAAAAAGAAAGAAGAGAATGAGGCTTTCCTCTATAGCGTGACGCATGACTTGCGCTCGCCTTTGGTCAATTTACAGGGATTTAGTCAGGAACTACTGTCGGTCAGCGATGATATGCGCAAGCTGTTCAATGAGCCCGAGTGCCCGCCGCAGATAAAAAAGCGCGGGCTGATGCTCCTAGACGAAGATATGAAAGGCTCAATCAATTTCATCCAAGCCGGTGTAATGCGGCTATCCAATATCATGGATGCCTTGCTGCGCCTGTCCCGTGTCGGACGCGTGGAATACCAACTCCAAACCGTGGATTTAAATCCGATCGTGCAGCGCATTATTGACTCCATGAACTCCATTATTACCCAAAAGGGAGCGCGGATAACTTCCGGTCCGTTGCCCTCAACCTGGGGCGACCCTACTGCACTGGAGCAGATCTTCGCCAACCTGATAGGTAACGCCTTGAATTATCTAGACCCGAATCGTCCCGGCGTGATCGAGATCGGCTGCCTGGCTGAACAGAGAGACGGCATGCCAGTGTGTTATGTGAAAGACAATGGCCTGGGCATGTCGGAGCAGGCCCGCACTAATTTGTTCCGCATGTTTCAGCGTTTCCACCCCGGTCAAGCCAAGGGCGAGGGTATCGGCTTGAACTTGGTCAAGCGCATGGTGGAGCGTCACGAAGGACAGATTTGGGCGGAGTCCACCGAAGGGGAGGGCACCGCTTTTTTTGTGGCATTGCCCAATAGGATGCCTGCATAGCCTGTAGATGCCTGCCCAGGCTGGGTACAGATTTTGAATTAATTGCCGATAACTAACACACGAAGGAAATGCTATGGCAGATGCAGTAGCCGCAACCATATTATTAGCAGAGGACGATGATGGGCATGCCATGCTGGTACAGCGCAACCTGCGGCGCGCCGGAATTTTGAA
Source organism: Gammaproteobacteria bacterium (assembly GCA_035286765.1). Taxonomy (GTDB): domain Bacteria; phylum Pseudomonadota; class Gammaproteobacteria; order SURF-13; family SURF-13; genus DATECT01. The sequence continues at coordinate 11,626 of DATECT010000033.1, read as the reverse complement.
TGAGATTGTTCGCACAGTAGATGGGCAGGAGGCGCTGGATTACGTGCAATCGAAGGGGATTTATGCGGGCAAGCCGCGGCCTACGCCGTTGGTGATGCTATTTGATATCAACATGCCGCGCATGGATGGGATACAGGCCCTTGCCCATATTAAGGGGGATCCGCATACCAGAAGTATCCCCATTGTGATGCTTACTACTACTGATGATCCGCGCGAGATCGAACGCTGTTATCAAGCCGGTTGCAGTTTATACATTACTAAACCGATTGATTATGAACAATTCTGCGATGTGATTCAGCGCCTCGGCCTATTTCTGCAGATTGTGCAAATACCGCGCGGCCAATGATCGGAGGGGCGGAGCAATCACAATGGAAAATGGCAAGATACTGGTAGTGGAAGACGATGTCGGCATTGCCGCGCTAGAGCGTCGCCGCTTGGAGCGCGCAGGGAATACCGTCGTCACTGCCGGCACGTCAGAAGAGGCAATGGTGGAGATCAAGCAGGGCGGCATTGAACTCATCGTGCTGGATTTTATGCTGCCGGGTGGCATTACGGGCTTGGATTTTCATGTCCAGATGAAGGCGGCGGGCTATGACATACCGGTGATTATGGTAACCGGTCTGAGTGATGAGGCCACTGTCATTAAGGCGCTACGCGCCGGCGTAAGTGACTTCATTACCAAATCGGTGGAATACCTCGATTACCTGCCTGAGGCTGCAGACCGCGCGCTGGGGCAGGCGCACACTAAGAGGCGTTTGGCCGAATCAGAGGCGAAGTTACGTGAGGCCCAGCAGCAGCGCATTGAGGCATTGTCATCGATGAACGCGGAAATGCAGGTGATGAATAAGAAACTGGAAGATGCCCACAACCAATTGCTGCAGTCGGAGAAAATGGCCTCCGTGGGCCAACTGGCGGCAGGCGTGGCGCATGAGATCAATAATCCGGTCGGCTATATCTATTCCAACATCGGCAGTCTGCAAACCTATTTGAATGACCTGTTTAAGATATTGGATGCCTATGAGCAGGCCGAGCCTCTGCTGGTTCAAAATGATGAAGGAGTAAAGACGCTATCTGCGATCACTGCTTTAAAAAATCAAGTCGACGTGGAGTTTTTGCGCAAGGATGTCACCAATCTTGTCGCAGAATCGCGCGAGGGTATTAACCGCGTGAAACAGATCGTGCAAGACTTGAAGGATTTTTCTCACGTGGATAAGGCAGAGTGGGAGTGGGCTGATTTACACAAAGGCATCGACAGCACGCTGAATATTGTCAATAACGAAATCAAGTACAAGGCCGAGGTCATTAAGCAATACGGTTCGTTGCCGCAGGTGGAATGCCTGCCTTCGCAGATCAACCAGGTGTTCATGAATTTATTGGTGAACGCGGCACATGCCATTGAAGAGCGTGGCACGATTACGATTTGTACCGGCAGCCTGGAGGATTGGGTGTTCATCGAGGTGGTCGATACCGGCAAGGGCATCGCTCCCGGCGACATGAAGCGCATCTTTGATCCCTTCTTTACCACCAAGCCGGTAGGAAAGGGTACGGGTTTAGGGCTCTCTTTGGCTTACGGGATTATTAAAAAACATAACGGTAGGATTGTAGTGGATAGCGAGCCGGGGCAGGGCACTAAATTTCAGGTATGGCTACCGATCAGTCAAAAGATCAAGACCGGACAGCCGCCTATTAAACAGATCGAATCACTAGTGATGTAAGCAATACTGTCAAAAGGCTATGGAATCAACATTGCAAAAAAATGAAGTTGGCTCGGCTGGCAGTTCTGCCACGTTGCTGTTTGTGGATGACGAGGCGAATATTTTGTCATCTTTGCAAAGACTGTTTCGCCCACTTGGATACCGCATTTTAACGGCGGGGGGTGGGGCGCAGGGACTGGAGATCATGGAGCATGAGGAGGTCGATCTCATCATATCAGATATGCGCATGCCCAATATGGACGGCGCCACCTTCCTCGAACAGGTGCAGAAAAAATGGCCCAATACCCTGCGCATTTTGCTGACGGGTTACGCGGACGTTACATCCACTATCAATGCCATTAATAAAGGCAAGATTTACCGCTACATCAGCAAGCCTTGGGAGGATAACGATATCCGCCTGGTGGTACAGCATGCCTTGGAGGGCCAGCACCTAGAGCGTGAAAAAAAGCGCTTGGAATCGGTGGTGCTAAAGCAAAACGATGAGCTAAAGGCGCTCAATAACAACCTCGAGAAGCTGGTTGAGTCGCGCACCCAGGAAATTAAGCAAACCGCTGACATGCTTGATTTATCGTTCCAAGAATTGAAGCGCAGTTATAACGCTACTATTCATGTATTCGCGAGTCTTGTCGAGCTACGCGAGGCGGGTAACTCCGGGCACTCCCGTAAAGTAGCGGATCACGCTCGCCAGGTCGCCCAACAGTTTAATATGACCGAAGACGGTGTGCAGGATGTGTATTACGCAGCACTCTTGCATGACATTGGCAAAATAGGCCTGCCGGACACGCTCATCAACAAGCCCTATTTATCCCTTTCAGCCGAAGCCCGCCCACAGCTTGAGGCGCATGCAGCGGCAGGGCAAGCAGCGCTGACGGCGCTTGAGCCTTTACAAAAGGCGGCAGAGTATATCCGTTCTCATCATGAGCGCTTCGACGGCAAAGGCTATCCCGATGGCTTAGTGGGAAACAATATTCCATTGGGCGCTCGCATCCTCGCCGTGGTCAGCGATTATGATGCCTTGCAGATGGGTGTGTTCATGGACGGCAACTTTACCTACCAAGAGGCCAGAAGCTATTTGATCAATAGCCGAGGCCAACGCTACGATTCCAAAGTGGTGGATGTCTTTATAAAAATTCTGGATAGCACAATGTACTCCGTCGCGCCGGCAACGGAATTGCGTCTGTCATCCGACGATTTGCGCGACGGCATGGTAACGACGCGCCCCGTGCTCAACAGGGATAACATGATGCTGCTAACCAAGGGCCATGCGTTGAGTGATGCAACCATCAAAAAATTGAAGACCTTCGAGAGGGACGATGATCAACGTTATACCATCTATGTTAAGGCGAACTGAGGCTGTGTTATGACGCGGATCATGCTGGTGGACGATGATGAGAATGTTCTAAGCTCATTGCGCCGCACCTTGACTTCGGCTAACTATCAAATAGAAATTTTCAACTCCCCTGCCGATGCGCTGAGTCGCGGGCAGACTACTGAATTTTCTCTGGTCATCTCCGATTATCGGATGCCGGGCATGGACGGTGTATTTTTCCTAACCACCTTGAGACGGACTCAGCCCGATGCCATACGCATCATACTAAGCGCCTATACCGATTTAGGTGCGTTGTTGGGCGCCATTAATGGTGCAGAAATATTTCGTTTTATCACTAAGCCTTGGAACGATTATGATTTGAAGACGGTTGTTACCCATGCCCTGGCGCATCGCACGGTGCTGCTGGAGAACCGCCGCTTGGCAGATATGGTGCGGGCACAGCAAGAAGAGATTTATCTGCAGCAGCAGGCGATCAAGGATCTGGAAACAAAATACCCTGGCATTACTCGGGTAAATCGCGGTATGGATGGCTCGATCATTCTCGATGATGACGGGTAATGGGCTTTTACCCATTACCCATCACCGTTCACTATATATATGGCCGAATTCGACGAACAACAGAATAAGCTGACCATCAAGCTGGTCTACTATGGCCCGGCCCAGAGTGGCAAGACTACCAATATCATGTATCTGCATAACTATCTTCAACCGGAATTGAAGGGCGAAATCATGGTACTTGAGACGCAAAATGACCGCACCTTGTTTTTCGACCTACTGCCATTGGGTTTCAAGACGGCGACGGGCCTGTTAGTAAAATTCAAATTATTCACTGTGCCCGGACAGGTGGCGCATGACGGTACACGCAAGGCCCTGCTTTCGCGTGCCGACGGTGTGGTATTCGTTGCCGACTCGCAGTGTTCGCAAGGCACCAATAATGCCGAGGCTTTTGAAAACCTCGCTGATAATGCCGGCAGAGTAGGGCTGAATTTTGAAACCTTGCCGCTGGTGGTGCAGTTTAATAAACGCGATCTACCCAATATTTTTACCGAGGCCGCAGTCAGGGAGCGTTGGCAGGCCACCAAATGGCCGTTACTGTTCAGCAGTGCCACGCTCGGCGATGGCGTATGCGAGACATTCAACGCCTTGCTCGCGCAAGTGTATGTGTCGATGGACCGGCAATACGCATTGCAGGCCAAATATAGCTTGGACCAAGTTGCATTTATCCATGCCGTGTTGGGGAATGCCTTGGCAGGTGCAGCGTTATGAGAACCTTGCTGGAAAACAATTTTGATCGTGAAAGGAGCCTGAGCGATCTGCTTAATAATATCGATCAAAAGAAATTGCATGGAAGCTTGTCCTCCTTGCTGGGTGAGGACATGCGGCTGGTGTCGGGCCGGGGAGAGCTTATTTTCGGCGGTGAGGCCGTGGCATCCGGCAGCATGCCCATCTCATTGTGCGGTGAGTTCGAGCCGATAGGTTATATACAGGGCATGCAGGTCGACGCTAAGGCCCGCAGCGAGGCGTGCATCAGCTTGCTGGAATTGCTGCTGTGCAGCGCCAAGCAGTATTACATGGTATCTGACCTGCATGTGGAGGCGACTCATGCCGATTACGAGCGACTGCTGCAGAAGAATGCCGCGCTGCTGGAGTCAGAGGCGCGCTATAAGGCTTTAGCTGAAAATCTGGAGTTGCGCGTGGCCGAGCAAGTCAAGACTATTGAGAATGCACAAAGACAACTTTATCAAGCCGAAAAAATGGCCTCGGTCGGGCAACTCGCGGCAGGCGTGGCGCATGAGATTAATAATCCGATTGGATTTATCAGCAGCAATCTAAATACCGCAAAATCCTATGTGGAAAAATTGAAGGCCTTTATAGACCTGTTCAAGGCTGTGCAAGGCGGCGAAACACTACTAGCGGAATGGAATAACAACAATATGGATTTCGTGATGGAAGACTTCTCCGAATTGTTGAGGGAAAGCGCAGCCGGAACCGAGCGAGTGGGGCGCATTGTGGCCGATCTGCGGGGATTTTCCAATATCGATGGGGCCGATGAAGAACAGGCCGATATCAATCATTGCATACGCCTGGCCTGTAATGTAGCGGCGGGCAATGTTAAAGGCCATGCAGAGATCAAGCTGGAGTTGGGCGACGTGCCCTCCGTGCATTGTCAGCCAGGTCGCTTGAGCCAAGTGTTTCTGAATATGTTGCTTAACGCCAGCCAATCGATAGTGGAGTATGGCGTTATTAAAATACAAACCTCCGTGGAGGAGGGTATGGTGCTAATCCGTATTAGCGATAATGGAGCCGGCATCCCCGAAGATGTCTTGCCACGAATCTTCGATCCCTTCTTTACCACCAAAGAGGTCGGGCAAGGAACGGGTCTCGGCCTGTCTGTCAGCCACGACATTATCAAATCACACGGTGGACGCATTAAGGTGGCCAGCAAGCAAGGGCTGGGTACCACGTTCACTATTTATCTGCCAGCAGGGGTGTAGCTATGGCGCGTTACGCATCTTTATTTACCGCCAACGGCGCGGATAAATCGGCACCCCAAGAGGAGATCAAGGCGCCGCAGTATCGCATTTTGCTGGTCGATGACGAGGTGAACGTGTTAAAGGCTCTGGAGCGGGTGTTTCGCCAGGAAAACTATGCGATCAGTCTGGCAAATAACGGCCAGGAGGCGCTCTCGTTACTGTATCAAGAAAACTACCAGTTGATGATCTGCGATTACAAAATGCCGGGGATGAGCGGTGCCGAATTGCTTAAACGCGTCAAGGCCATGCACCCGGACATGATTCGTATCATGCTTACCGGACACGCCGATACCGGGGCGGTAATGGGGGCAATCGAAGAAGGCGCTGTCTATAAGTTCATCCTCAAGCCGTGGAACGATGACGATCTGCGTATTACCGTTGCACTGGCGCTTGAGCAGTATGACCTGAAAGAGAAAAATAAACGCCTGCAAAAGGAAAATAAGGATAAGGCGCACGAGATCACCGCGCTTTCCAAGCTGGCGGTCACTAATCGCAGCCAGCTCGCCATGGTCTTGCATAAGCGTAATTTGCTTACGCAGCAGCAGGTGCAGGAACTGCACAAGCTGCAGCAAAGTCGCCGCGAACCCATCATCAAGCTATTGCTGGAGCGCGACTGGGTCAGTGAAAAGATAATTCGCGATGTGCTACGCAAGGATTTGCTGGTAGAGGAATTGGCCTTGAACGAGGTGAGTATTGATCCTTCAATAGCCGCCTTGGTTCCGCATAGTTTTTGCGAGCGTCAGTGGGTGTTGCCTATCAAACTGGAAGGCCGCCGTTTGATGCTGGCAGTGGCGGATCCGATGGATAGCGGCTTGATCGACGACCTGCGTTTCGTGTCCGGTTTGGAGATCCATAGCGTGATGGCCGATGTGGCCTCCATCAAGGCCAAAATTGCCGAGGTGTACGGCAAGGATAGCGCCGATTTCCAAGAGCTGGAGACATTGGTCTTTACCGAAGACCCCTATGAAGGCATCGAGATTATCATCGAAGACGATGACAAGGTGCCGCTTGACGAGTTGTTGCGCGGCACCGAAGAACCGCCTGCGATACGCCTGGTGAACGCCATTATTATGGAGGCAATTCGCTTGGGTGCTAGCGACATCCATATTCAGCCGCGTACCAAGAGCGTGGTGGTGCGTTATCGTATCGACGGCGTTTTGGTTGACAAGATTCATATTCCCCATAATCTGCACATGTCGCTGGTATCGCGCATCAAGGTGATGGCCGAGATGGATATTACCGAGCGCCGCCGCCCGCAGGATGGCCGCATCGCGGTGAAGACGCCGTTGCGCATTGTCGATCTGCGCATCTCCAGCCTGCCGACCATCAATGGTGAAAAAATCGTCATGCGCATGCTGGATCGCAACTCACCGATCCGCAGTCTCGGTGAGTTGGGCTTCGCATTGCCTGATCTAAAGAAGGTGGCGGACATGGTGGATAAGCCGCAAGGCATTATCCTCGCCACCGGGCCGACCGGGAGCGGCAAAACCACCTCGCTTTATTCCTTGCTGCAACACAACGCCACGCCGACGAAAAATTATGTCACCATTGAGGATCCAGTCGAATATTATCTGGATATGGCAGGCCAGGTATTGATACGCGAGAAAATCGGTTTGAGTTTCCCGCTGGTGCTGCGCGCCATTCTACGCCAAGACCCGGATGTGATTCTGCTGGGGGAGATCCGTGATCTGGATACCGCTGAGGTGGCCTTCCACGCCGCACTCACCGGACACTTGGTCTATTCGACATTGCACACCAATTCCGCAGTGGCCACTATCGCGCGGCTGTTTGATTTGGGGCTCAAACCCTATATTGTTGCGACCGCGCTGGAGGGCATCATTGCCCAGCGGCTGGTGCGTAAAATCTGCACGGAGTGCCGCGAGCCGGTGACCGTGCCGGAACAGATACTATCGCGTTTGGGGCCGCTGTTCAGCGCTGCGAAGGGTACCACTTACAAAGGCAAGGGTTGCCCCCATTGTAATAAGACCGGCTACCGCGGGCGCGCGCCGATTTATGAGGTGCTGGTGCCCGATGCCGAGATGCGTCACCTGATGTCATCGGGCGCAAGCGTGCTGGATCTTAACCAGTCTGCCTCACGGCTGGGTTCCACTACGCTGCTGCATGACGCCTGTGATAAGGTCAGGCAGGGCGTCACCACCGTTGAAGAGGTATTGCGCGTGCTGGGGCCACAGGGCGACTACCAGCCTTAATATCGTACATTTGTTTCTCGTTACCGTGTCGCGCAGCCGTTATTACCAAACTCCCTCCCCATCGCCGCTTAATATAACCACTCCTACCGCAACTTATAGCGCGTAAAGATATCTAATGTAGAGGTGGTCCGGCAGACTATCTTTAATAGATAGCATATAAGCCAGGGCTGCGGGCTTGGTGTGCCAGAGGAGATTTATATGAATATAACCAACTACTTAGTTACTGCAAGGGCGGTCGGTGATTGTGGCGGCGAGGAGCAACGGGTCGCCGATAATCTCAATCGAGTTTACCATGCATTGGATTCCCGGATAGAGCCTGTTTTGATTGTCGGCCACGAAGCGCTATATGACCCCGAGTTGTATCACGAAATCATGAGCGGGGTATGGCGCGACTTAAGCTCCCGTAAAGAGGCGCTACTGGATATTACCGATGCGGATATCGAGGCCTACGTTGATGATGTCTATGGCCGCTACCATATCGTAGAGCTTGAGCGTAAGAACAAGGAACTGGATATGCTTAAGATTGAATCTGAACAAAACACCCAAGTACCTACCAGCATCGAACAAGGCCTGCCTTAACGAGCGGCTTAAGGTAAATTCCGGGCTGTGCAATTAAAAGAGTTGTCTAACCTGGCCGCTAAGCGGCCAGGTTAGACAACCCACGCACGGCCAATCACCCCGCTTTTTTATTCCCGTCTAGAAGATCGCTTTCCCGGCAGCTTGCTAAAAGGTAAGATTGCGCTTCCTGAATACCTTATTAAGAATGTTAAGCGCGTGTTTACCGGCATTATTGAGGCAATCGGCCACATTGTTACCCTGCGACCCCAAGGGGTGGACCTGCGCATGCGCGTGGTGGGCGGCAAGCTCGATCTGGGCGCCGTGCGCGTGGGCGACAGTATTGCCGTGAGTGGAGTCTGTCTAACGGTGACGGCCTTGCCGGGCGATGGCTTTGAGGCGGATGTATCCGGCGAAACCCTGGCGCGCAGTACCTTCTCCTCCCTCGTGCCGGACGCCCGGGTTAACCTGGAATGCGCGCTTACACCCAATACGCGCCTGGGGGGCCATTTGGTCAGTGGGCATGTTGACGGCGTCGGCAGGGTTGTGCAATGCCGGCGCGATGGCCAGTCTTTGCGGGTGGATATTATGGCACCCGCCCAGCTCGCTAAATACATCGCCGAGAAGGGATCGATTTGCGTGGACGGCGTGAGTCTCACCGTCAATGCCGTTCGCGGGGCCGAGTTTGGCGTTAATATTATCCCGCATACCTCGCAAGAAACCACACTGGGCGAATTGCAGCCGGGCCAGGCGGTTAACCTCGAAGTGGACATCATTGCGCGCTACCTGGAGCGCCTGCTGCTCGGTGAGCGTGCGGCGGATGTTAATACAAATTAATGCGTGCACGCGCCGAAATAATATACTGTTCATTGTGTAAGGCCCATGTCAATCAGCACAACTGAAGAGATCATCGAGGACATCCGTCAAGGCAAGATGGTGATCTTGATGGATGATGAAGACCGCGAGAACGAAGGTGATCTCATCATGGCGGCGGCGCAGGTGCGCGCGCAGGATATCAACTTCATGGCGCGCTACGGGCGTGGCCTGATCTGTCTTACGCTGACCCGCGAGCGTTGTGCGCAACTGCGCCTGCCGCTGATGGTGAGCGATAACAATACCAAGCACGGCACCAATTTCACGGTCTCGATCGAGGCTGCCGAGGGCGTGACCACCGGCATCTCCGCCGCCGACCGCGCGCATACCGTGCGTGCCGCGGTTGCACCTGATGCACGGCCTTCCGATTTAATTCAGCCCGGTCATATCTTCCCGCTCATGGCGCAGCCCGGCGGGGTGCTCACGCGCGCCGGACATACCGAGGCAGGGTGTGACTTGGCGCGCCTGGCAGGGTTTGAGGCAGCCAGTGTCATTGTGGAAATTTTGAATGAAGACGGCAGCATGGCGCGCCGCGCCGATCTGGAAGAATTCGCTCGGCAACATGGCTTGAAAATGGGCACAATAGCCGATCTCATCCGCTACCGTACCCTGCACGAGCAAACCGTGGAGCGGGTCGGAGAGTGCAATGTCACCACTGAATTCGGTGAATTTAACCTGGTGGCTTACCGCGATAGCATTGATAATGAACTGCATTTCGCCTTGCTGCGCGGTTCAGTCCACCCTGATCAGCCTACCTTGGTGCGGGTGCATTTGCAGAGTACCATGGGGGATGTAATAGGTGTGCTGCGCACCGATAGCGGCCGTCCGCTGCGCAGTATAATGCGTAAAGTGGCGGCGGCAGGCGCGGGCGTTATCGTGTTATTGCGCAAACCCGAATCGCCGCGTGAGTTATTGCGGCGTATCAAGAATTATCAATTAGAGGATAAGGGCGTGCATCTGCCGCGCCAGGAATCGGGCGGCGAACTGCGCACCTATGGCATCGGCGCGCAAATCCTGGCCGACCTGGGTGTGCGTAAGATGCGCGTGCTCAGCACGCCGAAAAAGGTGCATGCCTTGTCGGGATTTGGCCTGGAAGTTGTGGAGTATGTGCCGTATGAATAATCCAACGCAAGCTGCATAATATCAGGCGATACTCATGAAACAAGCTAACAGCATGCAGGTTGATTTCCAGTTACCCGGCGCGCGCATCGGCATTATCGCGGCACGCTTTAATCCGGCGATCGTAGAAGGCTTATTGGCGGGTGCCTTGGATGTCTTGCAGCGTTGTGGAGTTCAGCGTGATGACATTCATATTTTCCATGTCCCCGGCGCGTTTGAAATGCCGCTGGCCGCAAAACGCATGGCGCTAACCCGGCGTTATGATGCGCTTGTTGCGCTGGGTGCGGTGATCCGCGGTGAAACCGCGCACTTTGAATATGTCGCCGGCGCCTGCACAAACGGTCTGGCTGAAGTCTCTTTGCAAAATAATATCGCCATAGGATTCGGCGTGTTGACGGTTAATAATGAGCAGCAGGCGCTTGAACGTGCCGCTCCAAACCATGAGAATAAGGGCAGGGAAGCAGCCTTGGCGGCCCTGCAAATGGTCAAGCTGTTGTGGGATGTGGAGTCGCCTGCTGCAACCGAATCCTATATGGACGCCAGCAAGTCATCCCCGCGCAGCGTGAAATGATTTATAGTGTGCACAGACTTATTTTTGAGATACCGCGTGTGCGTACCCCACGTCGACAATTTTATATCGAGGTTTTATGAGCCGTGCGCGCAGCAAGGCCCGCCGGGCCGCAGTACAGGCTCTCTATCAGTGGCAGGTATCCCGCCAGGACGTAGGCGATATCGAGCAGCAATTTCTTGCCGAGCAGGATATGCGCAAGCTGGAGGTGCCGTATTTTCAGGAATTACTGCACCAAGTTCCCGCGCGCCTGGATGAATTGGATGATTACATCAGCCCATTGCTGGACCGTCCGCTCAATGAAGTGGACCCGGTAGAGCGTGCTATTCTGCGCCTGGGTGCTTACGAGCTGGGTTTTCGCCTCGATATTCCCTACCGCGTAGTGATTAACGAAGCGGTAGAGATCGCCAAGACCTTCGGCGGCGAAGAAGGGTATAAATACGTCAACGGCATACTCGATAAGCTCGCACAAAAACTGCGCAGCACGGAGATACGGGCGCGCGGGGTTACTTAAAAATCTCTGCTTGAATTATACATAGCGCCATAAATCTACTGATACAACGACTAGCCATCCGACTAGGTTGGCAAACTACGCCAACCAAGTCGTTGGTTATGCGCGGCTTTGATGCGGGGGTGCGCGGTGCTCGCCCCTGCGCTGCGCATCCTGCTCGCTTGGGTACCGGGGCACATCGTCCTGATGTGCCCGCACGCCGTATACGGCG
>DATECT010000032.1:0-10180 GCA_035286765.1 Gammaproteobacteria bacterium | reverse complement strand
GCGGTTATGCGTAAGTTGTTGCACGCCATTCATGGCATGTTGGCGCATGATCAGGTGTTCGATAATAAACGGTTCTACGCGCTTGCCGCTTGAGACAGAAAACATGAAAATGTCGTTGACGCGGAACAGAGTATCTACATTCTGATTTTGTTGGCTCAGTCAGCCTTTGAGCCGCTGACAAGACCCGCATATACCGTAAATATAGAGGGAATGATCGGTCATGGAGAAGCCGGCCTTTTTGGCGATGGCGCGCTGGCGTTCTTCGATGATGTCGTCCATGAATTCTTCGATCTTGCCGCACTTCACGCACAAGATATGATCGTGGTGCTTGCCTTCATTGACTTCAAATACCGAGTGACCGCTTTCGAAGTGGTGGCGCGAGACCAGGCCGGCCGTCTCGAATTGAGTCAACACGCGGTAGACGGTGGCCAAGCCGACATCTTCGCCGCTTTCCAGTAGTGCCTTGTAAACATCCTCGGCGCTCAGGTGGCGGGTCTGGCTGTGTTCAAGCATTTCCAGAATTTTAATGCGCGGCAACGTAGCCTTCAGCCCCGCCTTTTTTAAATCCCGGCTTTCCATAAGACTCCTCCATCATAGTAACTGCTGTGAATTCCCGCACGCTTAGGCGCATCCAACCTGCCTATGCTTGACCGGCCCGTTTAACTAAGAGGGTTATTAGGTTATTATTCAGGGCCGGCCCCTTCAGGATTTACCTACCAAGATGCAAAAGCTTCTCATTTCTCTACTGGCCTGTGCAAGCCTATTTTTGCCCGGCTGCGCATCGGTGCCCATACCCGGGGTACATCAGATCGATATTCAGCAAGGCAACGTTATTGACCAGGAAATGGTGAATAAGCTCAAGCCCGGCATGGATAAGAGCCAAGTGCGCTTCGCCTTGGGCACACCGACTATTGTGGACGTGTTTCACCAGGAGCGCTGGGATTATATCTATAGCCTGAAGCAGGGGAGCGGCGAGCGTCAGCAACGCCATATCACCCTGTTTTTCGAGGGTGACAAGCTGGCGCGCGTCGAGGGTGATGTGCAGCCCGCCGTAGGCGAACGCGAGGAATCTGCCGCCAGCAAGGAGACCACCGTTACCGTGCAGCCAACGGAGAAGAAGAAGGGCTTTTTCGGCGGTCTGAAGAGCGCCATCGGGCTGGGTGATGAGGAAGGCTTCGCCCGCACCCCCGACAGCGCCAAATCCGGCCCTGATAGTGAGCCTGGCAACGCCGCAACAGACCCGGCCAGCGCCGATAAGCCCGCCCCGTAATTATAAGCTGCTACTCGCCCGTTTCACCCGCTACCGGCTTTTTTATGGCCTGTTCGGCACGTTGCTTGCGCACTTGCTTGGGATCGGCGATCAGGGGCCGATTAATCTCGACCCGGTCACCCGGACGTAATGGGTTGGTCAATTTGCTGAGCTTGCCGAACACGCTCACCTTGTTCAGATTCAGGTCAATTTCAGCAAAACTATCCAGGATGCCGGAATGTCTGATGGCATCTTCCACGCTCGCCCCTGCGGCTACCTGCACCGGGATAATCACTTGCACGTCAGGGCGCGCGTAAGCCACCTCGACGGTCATCTTCTCACCAGGCAGCTGGTCGTCGTTACTCATAGTGAATCTGTCCTGATATCAGCCACTTTCCTGTATTGCTAGACTGCATCGTTACGCCTGCCATACACCTCGGTTGCGCGCTTGCAGAAGGCATCCACCAGGGCATTGGCGATTTGATTAAATACCGGGCCGAACACCAGGCCCGTTAACTTATTGGAAAACTCAAAGTCCATATCTAAACTGACCTTGCAGCTATCCCCGGACAGCGCGCTAAAACGCCAAAAACCCTCCAGGTGGCGGAACGGGCCCTCCAGCAGCCGCAACTCGATCATTTTATGCCTCTGCAGGCGGTTGCAGGTGGTAAAGGTCTTGTGCATGCCGCCGCGCGACAGTTCCAGCACCGCACGCACCTCATCTTCGTCACGACTCAGTACCCGCGCGGCCGTGCACCACGGGAGAAACCGAGGGTAAGACTCAATATCGTCCACCAGGGCATACATATCACTGGCCGAATACGGCACTAAGGCGCTCTTGCTGATGGTCGTCACGGTCTGGCCTGCCAGCTGTTTTACGCTAAAACCGCCATTGTCGGTGAATTCGGCGCGCGTCTCAATCATCCACGTCGAGAATTTAAGGTAGCCTGCCCCGCCCTGTCCTAACAGGATATTGAAAAAGTCCGTCCGGGACTTTTTCAGCCACGCAAAGCAAAAAGAGTGTTTTTTGCTTTGCTTCATTTTTCAAACACTTAAGGTGTTTGAAAAATGGCGGCACCTCCGTGTGCCGCACCGCAGGGTGTTGAAAAACAGAGTTTTTCAACACCCTGCTATAATAAGCCCATGTCCAAGAAAAAACCGGCCGTTGCCAGCAGCACCATCGCCCTTAACAAAAAGGCGCGCCACGACTACTTTCTGGAAGAGCGCTACGAGGCGGGGCTGAGCCTGGAAGGCTGGGAGGTCAAAAGCCTGCGCGCCGGGCGCATCCAACTCAAAGAGAGCTATGTGCTGCTGAAAAGCGGCGAGGCCTGGCTGTTCGGCGCGCACATCTCGCCCCTGCCCACCGCGTCCACCCACATTCACCCCGATCCGCTGCGCACGCGAAAACTGTTGCTGCACAATGAAGAGCTCAAAAAGCTCATCGGCGCGGTGGAGCGCAAGGGTTACACGCTCATTCCCGTCGCCATCTACTGGAAAAAGGGCCGAGCCAAGCTGGAAATCAGCCTAGCCAAGGGTAAACAGGAGCACGACAAACGCGATACCGACCGCGACCGCGACTGGCAACGCGAGAAAGAACGGCTGATGAAGGTCCATTAAGCCAATTGTGACAGCGGGAACTTAAGCGTAAACTAAGGCTCTATAGTTTATCCTATTGGGGGCGACCTGGCTTCGACGCGGGTTACAAAACCTGAGGGGCATGCCGAGGCGCAGCACACCTCGTAAATCCAACTGCAAACAATATAGTTGCCAACGACGACAACTACGCTCTAGCCGCCTAAGAACGGCTAGCCTCTGACTGGAGCCGTGCTTGTGCGTCCAGAGTCCGCAAGGACACTCAGGGGTCGACTCTCACAAGATCGCGAAAAAGCTCGTCCAAGGCCGCTTCGCTAAAACCCAAATGTGGACTCGCCGTCTGTCTTCCCTGCCTGTCGGGTAGCAGCCGGTTAAATTAAAGACTAGGCTACGCATGTAGAACCAAGGGCGGCGAATTTGCGGACGCGGGTTCGATTCCCGCCGCCTCCACCATTTAACCAAGGCCGGAAATCTCCGGCCTTTTATTTTGCCTTCATGTCCTCCTCGACTAATCTCAGCACGGACTTTGATGTCATTGTCATCGGCGCCGGTGCCGCCGGCATGATGTGCGCCGCGCAAGCGGCACGCCGTGGCCGGCGCGTGTTGCTCATTGATCACGTAGCGCAGATCGGCGAGCGCATTCGTATTTCCGGCGGTGGGCGCTGCAATTTCACCAACCGCAATGTCACGGCGGAAAATTTCCTGTCACAGAATCCGCACTTCTGCCGCTCGGCACTCGCCCGCTACTCGCAACACGATTTCATCGCGCTAGTCGAACGCTATCGCATACCCTATCACGAGCGCGAGCATGGCCAGCTTTTCTGTGACGGTAGCGCGCACGAAATTATAAATATGCTCAAGGCCGAGTGCGACGAGGGCGGCGTGCAGTGGATGTTTCCGTGTACGGTGCAGGGCATCGAACACCTCGAGAGTGAAGGGAACCAGCCGCGTTACGCGCTTGCCACCGAGCGTGGCAAATTGCATTGCCAGACGCTGGTGATCGCCAGCGGCGGCCTCGCCGTTCCGAAGCTCGGCGCCAGCCCTTTCGGCTATAAGGTCGCGGAGCAGTTCGGTCTGCGCGTGATACCTCCCAAGCCCGCACTGGTCCCGCTGGCGCTCGCGCCGGAAACGCTCACGCCATTGAAAGCACTTTCCGGTGTGGCCTTCGATGCCACGACGCACTGTAATAATGAGCCGCGCGCGCAATTCCGCGCGAACATACTGATCACGCATCGCGGGCTTTCCGGTCCGGCCATCCTTCAGATATCAAGCTACTGGCAGATGCAGGACTACCAGGAAGCTCACCACGATAGAAAACAGCCGATTGAAATTGATCTGCTACCCGACATTGATGCCGCCGCATGGCTGGCGGAACACCGCAACAGCAAGGTATTGCTGACTAATCTGCTCGCCGAGCAATGGCCGCGCCGTTTCGCTCAGGAATGGTGCGCACTCTTCGGCTGGGGAAAGCTGCTGAACGAACTTTCCAAACGCGATCTCGACGCCATCGCGCACGCGCTCAAGCGATGGAGGCTGATGCCCTCCGGCACGCTCGGCTACGCCAAGGCCGAGGTCACCTTGGGTGGCGTGGATACCAACGCACTCTCGTCAAAAACCATGGAGGCGAAGACGGTGCCGGGCCTCTACTTCATCGGAGAAGTGGTTGACGTCACCGGCTGGCTCGGTGGCTACAATTTCCAGTGGGCCTGGTCGTCGGGGTGGGTGGCCGGGCAATTTGTGTGACTCTCGTCCTGGATGCGATCCAGCATTATTTGATAAGCATAAATAACAGCAGCGAACTCACCTGTAGTGCGACAATAAACCCACTTTTGTGCTCAGGGTGATACGCTCAAAAAAAGTGTGGGTGGAGATCCGTGGCGTTGCTGATTCAACCGTATGACACAAAGCATCTCACCACACTACTGCATAGCCACTACTGCGCCCGCCCTTGCCGGTGGGCACGAGGCAAGCTTTCTCGACCAGTTCGGCCAGTTCGCGGTAAGCCGTGGCCCGGCTGGTTTTGGTCAGACTCATATACTTGCGGGTGTTGATCCCGCCCTCGAACCCATCAGGGCCGGCGTCCAATAAACGATTGAGTGCCTTGCGCTGACGCTCGTTGAGATCTGTGGCTTGGTGCCGTAACCAGAAACGGGCCTTGGCCAGCGTACCAGCCACCGTCTGTTCCGCCGCCGTGGCAGAGGCTGCGACCTGCGTCAGAAACCAGGCCAGCCAGCCGGTGATCTCCACACCGCCACGCTGCGCGCGTTCGAGGATGTCGTAGTAACTTTCCCGCTCCCGCAGCATCTGGGCAGACAGGCTAAAAAAGCGCATCGGCTGGCGCTCGTCTTGAGATAAAACCATATCCGTGATGGCGCGGGCAAGCCGGCCATTACCGTCCTCGAACGGATGCAAAGTCACAAACCAGAGATGAGCCACACCCGCACGGATGAGGCCGTCGAGATCAGCAGGGAAGCTGTTGAACCACGCCAGGAAGCGATCAAGTTCGGCCTCTAGCCCCGCGCGCGGCGGCGCGGTGAAGTGGACGCGTTCGCGGCCTATGCCCCCCGAAATCACTTGCATCGGTTCATCGCCGCGTAGCGTGCCGGTTCGGATTTGATGCAAACCCGAGTAGCCCGTGGGAAACAAGGCGGCTTGCCATTTGCACAGGCGCGCACAGGTCAACGGCAGGTGGTGATGGCGTGTTGCATCGAGCAGTACATCGATCAGCCCATCCACAGCGCGTGGTGGCGCAGGCAATCCGGCCGTTGGTAGACCTAGATGACGGGCCACCGAGGAACGAACCGCATCCAGATCGAGCCGCTCGCCCTCGATGGCGCTGGTGGTCACACCATCCTCCACAAGGATGGCGGCCATCGCTTCCAGCGTCAGACTAGCATCGAGCAATCGGACGGCACCGAGAACCTTACCTTGCGCCAGCCGTGCGCGCGCAAGCAACGGGGCCAAATTACCTTGGTCCCAGCGGAATTGCGGCCACTCGGATTGCTGCCAGATCCACATCTGAGACGTTTGCATGCCTTATTCGCTCCAATATATGAAGCGATTATGGACTTTATTTGCTTGAGAGTCCATCAGACTGAATAAGTTTAATAAGGTCTCCAAGCGTCAGTTTCTTATTGCCAACCCCTCTACTTAGGCGAAATCTGATCATCGGTTTTGGCCACACAAAGGTGTTGTCGATGTTGTTTGCATGCCTAATTTGAAATCATGGTTCTCTTGAGAAATGGGCATGTAAATATA
Organism: Gammaproteobacteria bacterium; assembly: GCA_035286765.1. GTDB lineage: Bacteria > Pseudomonadota > Gammaproteobacteria > SURF-13 > SURF-13 > DATECT01. The sequence continues at coordinate 4,080 of DATECT010000032.1, read as the reverse complement.
ATCGTTCGTAATCGGGTTGATTGGAGCGTTATATTTACCGTAGGTCTGGTCTATGCCAACGCGCATCAGCAAACCTTTTCTGTCGTTCATCCTTATCTCTCTATAGGAATAAAAATACTGAATTTATAACTGCGCTGTCCCGATTCATACTTTAGTTTCTGGCGTTGTCATTTCAAATCACTCCAGCCGACTCGGCCATTTGCCCCACAACCGGGTTATCCACACTCACACTTGATCGACAGATTTGGATGAGGTAGACACGGATAAACCCTTTCTCGAATACATCAGGGCGAAATCAGCGCGAGTTTCGGGAAATAGGTCTTATAGCGAGTCGTATCGCGCGTCAACAGCGCGATGCCGCCGATTGCGGCGTGCGCGCCGATGTAAAAATCCGGCAGCGGTGAATGCCGCTTGCCGCCCGAGCGGCGGTATTTGACGAAGCATTTTCCTGCAAGAAATCCCGCTTCCCACGGTAATGGGTCGCGGCGGAAAAATTCCGGCGGCAGGGCTAGGTCGAGGTCTTCGATCCGGTCAAAACCGATAGAGACCTCGCTGTAAATGATAGAGTTGATGACGAGCGTGTGGCTTTCAGCCAATTTTTCAAGCTGACCGGCGGACCAGTCATACCATTTTGGGTCTTCGGTAACCACATCAAGTATGACGTTGCTATCCACCAAGATATTAGCCATCTGTGCCGGCTGCTCTCAGTTGCCGCGCGTCAGGGCCATGATTTCATCAGTGCTAAGACGCGTGGTGGCCTTGCCGCGCATGACCGCTAACAGACGACGGCCGCGACGTGGGGTTTTCTCTGCCTTTTTCACGATAACCGTGTTACCCCTGACGACAAACTCTACTTCGGTATCAGGGAGCAGACCGGCTTTTTGCCGGACTTCAATGGGAATAGTAACTTGGCCTTTACTGGTGATGCGCATGATGGCATCCTCACATGAAATTCTTACTTAATAGAGTAATACTTGATTAAAGTCGGGTCAAGAGGAATTCCGGCAGTCCCATACAACAAAAGTCCCTGTCCGGGTTCTGCGGTCAGGGGATTTTTATTTTCGCGGGCATAGACCTCGCCCTGGACAAAACGCCCATCTGCCCCACCGTCCGCAGGCCCGGACGGTCGTGCGAGGTCATCTGAATCAGCACAGCAGCGGAAGCTTGTGTGATTAGCGTTGGTGCAGCAAATAATCTATGCCTGCCGCCAAGCCGGGATCGGTATAAAATACCCCCAGGATCAGGCAACTCGACAATATAGACTATGCATACATTTCCCATCACCGGGGTTATTCTGGCCGGCGGCCGGGGGAGCAGGTTGGGGGGCAGGGACAAGGGGCTGCTGGAGATCGCCGGCAGGCCTTTGATTGAACACCTCATCGGCGCCCTCATGCCGCAGGTGGACAGCCTGCTCATCAGCGCTAACCGTAACCTCGACCGCTACGCAACCTATGGGCTCCCGGTCATAGAAGATGCGACAGACGGCTACCTGGGCCCGCTGGCGGGCATCCTGAGCGCCCTGCGTGCGGCGCAGTCTCCCTATATCTTGACGGTGCCCTGTGACTCTCCGCTGCTCCCGGCGGAATACGCTACGCGCATGCATGCGGCGCTCACCCGCCAACATGCAAGCTTGTGCGTCGCGCATGATGGTATGAATATGCAGCCGGCATTTGCATTATTATCGCGCGGGCTGGTGGAGAGTATCGATGACTATCTGGCAAGTGGCGAGCGTAAATTGCAGACCTGGTTGGCCGACCAGCACCCCGCTTTTGCCGACTTCTCCGACCAGCCGCAGATGTTTATCAACATCAATACGCCGCACGATCTAGCGCAAATCCAACAGCGCTTCGCTACATGCTAAGCCCCTTCCCTGTTCCCCTATTAGGTTTTGCCGCCTACAGCGGCACCGGCAAAACCACGCTGCTGACCAAACTGTTACCGCTGCTGAAGGCCAAGGGTGTACGCGTAGGCGTGATTAAACACGCCCATCACGAGTTTGATATTGATCACCCCGGCAAGGATAGCTATGAACTGCGCAAGGCCGGTGCGGCGCAAATGCTGGTGGCCTCCAGCCAGCGTTGGGCATTGATGGTGGAACACGCGCACGAAACTGAGCCGCGCCTTGATGAGTTGTTAGGCCGGTTGATCCAAGAAGAGCTTGACCTCATCCTGGTAGAGGGCTTTAAGCATGAAACCTTCCCCAAGATTGAATTGCACCGGGCCGCGCTCGGGCATCCCTTGTTATATCCTGACGATGCCAGCATCGTCGCCGTTGCCTCGGACCAGCCGCTAACAACCGTGCGGCGCATTACCCAACTCGACATCAATAACGAAACCAGCCTCCTCAATTTCATCCTTGACTACATGGCGGATAAGACATGAGCTCCAAATCTGACTGCATGAGTGACTACGACCCCGATTCGCTCAGTGTTGCCGAGGCGCTAAGGCGCATTGAAACCGATATAGCGCCGCTTACGGAAAGCGAACTGCTACCGTTACGGGAAGGACTAGGGCGCGTCTTGGCCGAAGATATGTTCTCCCCCATCGACGTGCCCGCACATACTAATTCGGCCATGGACGGCTATGCGGTAGACAGTGCCGATCTGCCCGCCGGCGGCACAAATACCTTAACCGTGATCGGCACCGCGTGGGCGGGCAAACCCTTTACCGGCGTGCTACGCGCGGGTCAGTGCGTGCGCATCATGACCGGGGCGGTCATCCCTGATGGCGCCGACACGATTATCATGCAGGAGCGCGTTGAGCGGCAAGACGGTGCCATACAGATCGGCACCGATAATAAACCCGGCCAAAACATCCGCCGGGCCGGAGAAGACATCGCGCGTGGCCAAATAGTATTGAAGGCCGGAAAATTATTGGGACCTGCGGAATTAGGGGTGTTAGCCTCCCTGGGAATCGCCCATGTGAAGGTGATACGCCGCCTGCGCGTGGCCTTCCTGGCTACCGGCGACGAGTTACGCGCGCTGGGCGAGCCCTTGCAGCTTGGCGAGATCTACGACAGCAACCGCTACACGCTCTACGGTATGTTGAGCCGGTTGGGCGTGCAAATTATCGATCTGGGGATTGTGCGGGACCGCCCGGAGGATATCAAAACCGCATTTAGCGAGGCAGCCCGCACTGCCGATGCGGTGATCAGCTCCGGCGGTGTCTCTGTGGGGGAGGCCGACTATGTCAAAGAGATCGTGGGCAGTTTAGGCCGCGTGCATTTCTGGAAGATCGCCATGAAACCAGGCCGGCCACTGGCATTTGGAAAATTGGGCGAGACGCTCTTTTTCGGCCTGCCGGGCAACCCGGTATCGGCCATGACCACCTTCTATCAATTCGTGCAACCGGCGTTGCAGCGTCTGATGGGGCAAACCGCGCGGCAGCCTTTATTAATAAAGCTGCCGACGCTCTCGCAGCTTAAAAAAAACCCCGGGCGCATGGAATTTCAGCGCGGCATAGCGGCGATCGGCGAGAACGGCCAACTCGCGGTATCCAGCACCGGGGAACAAGGCTCCGGTATACTCAGTTCGATGAGCAAGGCGAATTGTTTTATTGTACTGCCTGCGGAGGCCGGGACGGTGGCGGCAGGTAGCCTGGTGGACGTGCAATTGTTTGAAGGACTAATTTAGAAGGGGCTTTTTCAGTGCGCCCTATGGACAAGATGTCTTGACCTTGGCAGGCTGGACCAGCACGGCCCAACCTGCCTCGATACTCATTTACGGCCAATACTACTCGGGCTTAATTCCTTAAGCCGTTGCAGCCATTTTGGCCGCCCGCTTTGCCTGACGGGCCAGTTTCTTTTTAGCCGCCTTACGTCTGGCGGCAGCGCGCTTCTTGGCAGCTAGCTTGGCAAGATATTTGCGCTCCCACTTCTTGGCAAATGACTCCACGGCCCTTTGCTTGGCCGCACTCTTGCGCTTTTCAGCCAAGGCTACGCGGCGCTTTTCCGCTAGCACTTTCCTCTTCTGGGCACGCTCCTTGGCGGCGGCGCGTTTAGCGGCAAGCTTGGCAGCACGTGCTTGCGCAGCGGCTTTTTTCGCCATGGCGGCAGACTTGGACCCCTTCTTTAACTTTGCT
>DATECT010000031.1:0-5156 GCA_035286765.1 Gammaproteobacteria bacterium | reverse complement strand
GGCCAGTTGCGCAAACTGGAGATCGAGACCGAGGCGCAGATATTGTTCCGTTATGCCGAGACGGCGAGCCGTGCCGAGGATGAATTCGATCCCCTGGAGTTCGACCGCTTTTCGCACATTCAACAATTGTCGCGCAGCTTGCTGGAGAGCGTGAGCGACTTGGCCAGTATCGAAACCCTGCTGCAGAATTTAACGCGCGAGTCGGAGACGCTGCTATTGCAGCAGTCGCGCGTCAACACCGATTTGCATGAAGGCCTGATGCGCGCGCGCATGGTGCAATTTGCCGTGCTCATGCCGCGCATGCGCCGCATCGTCAGGCAGACTTGCCAGGAATTGGGCAAGCATGTCGAGTTGCGCGTGCTGGGCGCGGAAGGCGAAATAGACAGGACAGTACTGGATAGAATCGTCCCCAGCCTGGAGCACATGCTGCGCAACGCCATCGATCACGGCATCGAGCCCGCCAAGGCGCGGCGCGCGGCGGGCAAGCCGGAGGCAGGCCTGGTTGCTATACGCACCGAGCGCGAGGGGTCGGAGATCGTGATCAAAATCAGTGATGACGGCGGCGGCCTGAATTTACCCGCCATCCGTGCCAAGGCCATTGAGCGCGGTCTGGTGCAAGAAGGCGCCGAGATTACCGATAACGACGTCATGCAGTTTATCCTGGAGCCGGGCTTCACCACCGCCCAGCACGTTACCCAGATCTCCGGGCGCGGCATCGGCATGGACGTGGTTAACAATGAACTCAAGCAATTGAGCGGCAGCCTGCACATCTCGTCCACCGCCGGAGTAGGGACCACCTTTACCGTGCGCCTGCCCTTAACGCTATCGATCAATCGCGCGCTATTGGTGCATGTGGGCGAGGAGCTATACGCGATCCCGCTCACCAACATCGAGCGTATCGTGCAGGCCGGGCATAAAGAGCTTGAGCAGGGCTATCAGATGGATAGCCCGAGTTATACCCTGGGCGAGCGGGTCTATCACCTGTTCCACCTCGGCACGGTACTGGGCGGCACACGCCCCCATTCCGCAGGCACCCGCAAAAAAGCCCCCCTGCTGCTGGCGCGTTCGCATGATCACCGCGTTGCGCTACAGGTCGATGCCCTGCTGGGCAGCCGCGAGATCGTAGTCAAATCCGTTGGACCGCAAATCAGCACCGTGCGCGGCATCACCGGTGCCACCATCCTGGGCGACGGGCGCGTGGTGCTCATCCTCGATATCAATGCCTTGGTGCGCACCGGCGTGAGCGTCGCTAATGCGGTAAGAGAGGCTATTAGCGGCCCCTTGCCCGGCAAATTACAGATTACCGCCATGGTGGTGGACGATTCCATCACGGTGCGCAAGGTCACCTCACGTCTGCTGGAGCGGCATAATATTCAGGTGCTGACCGCAAAAGACGGCGTTGATGCCGTGGCCCTGCTGCAAGAACATATCCCCGATGTCATGCTGCTCGATATCGAAATGCCGCGCATGGACGGCTATGAATTGGCCACCCATATGCGCAACGAAGAGCGCCTCAAGCACATACCGATTATCATGATTACTTCGCGCACCGGTGAAAAACACCGTGAACGCGCCATGCAGATAGGGGTTAATAAATATATGGGCAAGCCCTATCAAGAGAGCGAATTGCTGGAAAATATTTCTGCTTTGGTGGGAGAACGTATCGGGGTCATGCATTAATGGGCGCACAAGAACATATCAAATTGCGGGTTGCCATCGCCTCCGGTTCGGAGCGGCAGCGTACCAACCTGAAATCCATATTGGAAAAGAGCGGCTTAGAGGTGGTCATTAACCGCCCGCTCAACGATCAGTTGCTGATCTTGATTGATAGCGGGCAGGCGGATGTGCTGCTGTTGGATCTGGACGATGAGCTTGATCAGGAACTTAGCTTCCTGGATGTGTTATTGGATCGTTCCAGCCTGCCCATATTGTTTAATGACAGCGCCAGCACGCGCATGGACGCGGCCTCCTGCAATAGCGATTGGGGCCGGGCCTTGGCGCGTAAACTCATTGCCCTGGTTAAAGAAAAAGAACCGGCCCAGGCAGTCGTAAAGGCCGTGCCGCCAAGTACGGACACCGGCCACACCCCGGTTATCAGTTCATCCCCGGCGGCAACGGAACAGCAGCACACGCCGCGTCCGCCGGTAACGCTGGTCAGCAAGACAAACCCCGCAGCGGCTGCCAAAATGCCCGCGGCAGACGGGGCGGCACAGCAGGTCTGGGTGCTAGGCGCCTCGATCGGCGGGCCGCAGGCTGTGAAGGCCTTTCTCGCCGCCATCCCGGCAGATCTGCCGGTGGCCTTTGTGTTGGCCCAGCATATCGGCACAGGGTTCGCGGAACTGCTGGCCGAGCAGCTTAATAATATCACCCCGTTTCACGTGCTCACCGCCCAGGCGGGCCAGGTGCTGCGTAATCACCAAGTCGTGCTCGCCCCCGTCAATGAGCAATTCATGCTAGACGCGCGTGGCGAGGTGCAACTGCCGCCGTTGGCGCACGATGGCGTCGTCTATCGGCCCTCGATTGATTCCGTGATCATCGAAGTGGCGCAGTTTTATCACGCCGATGCCGGCGCCATTATCTTTAGCGGCATGGGCGATGACGGCCTGCTGGGCTGCGAATTCCTGGCCGGCCACGGTGGCACGATCTGGGTGCAGGATGCCGCGACGTGCATGATAAGCAGCATGCCCGACAATGTGCGCAAGACCGGCAAGACGAGCTTCACCGGCACCCCGGAACAACTCGCCCGGCAACTGGTGAAGCGGCTCGGTCATGGCACTACCTACCGGCAGGCGGTTGCCGCAGTTAAAGAGCCGGGTGCCAAGCCGCACGCAGCATCGAAGGTAACCTAAATGATCGATGTCCGCGCGGCGGTGCGTAGTCAGCTCATCCCTATCGATAGCGATAATCTTATCCTACCCAATACCGCTATCGCGGAAGTGATTTACTACCAGGAGCCCGAGCCCGTCAGTGGCGGCCCGGCGTGGCTGCTCGGTGTGCTAAGCTGGCGCGACCGGTCAATCCCGCTGGTATGTTTTGAATTGGCCTCCGGCCAACCCCAACCTGCCGCCAATCCGCAGGTAAAAATCGCGGTACTCAACGCGCTAGGCGGTAACCCCGAATTAAGTTTCTTTGCCATCGTCACGCAAAGACTGCCCCAGCTTAGCTTGATCGATGAAACCAGGATTGCCGCGATTGAGCACGAGATCGAAAAGACCCCGCTGATACTCAGCCGCGTGATAATAAACGGTGAACCGGCGATTATCCCGAATCTGGATACCCTGGAAGCGATGTTATTAGACTGCAAGAAGGCGTGGTTGCGGCGCAAGCGTAAGGGTGCTGCGTAACTGATTAGCAGCACAGCGTAGCTTGATTAGTCGTAGGGCGAGCAAGCGGTTTTTGTTTGCCCACGCGCTGCAACCCCAATTTGAAACGCGTGTGCTAAAAATCGCTCGTTAGTTAGCGGCGGCTTCGCGCAAGATGGCGCGGTAGCCGATGTCGGTACGGAAGTACATGCCTTCCCAATGTAGCTTGGCAAGCGCCTCGTAGGCCCGGGCCTGCGCCGCGCGCACATCCTTGCCCAAGCCGCACACGCACAACACACGTCCCCCAGCGGTTACGGTAGTGCCGCCGCGCTCCGCCGTACCGGCGTGGAAGACCTTGCTGTTCGCATCATCCGCGCCGTTCAGGCCGGTGATCACCGCACCGCTGGCGTAAGGGCCGGGATAACCCGCCGCCGCCACTACCACGCCCACCGCCGCCCGTGCATCCCACTCCGCCTGTACATGCTGCAAGCGCCTATCGAGCGCCGCCTCGCATAGCTCGACCAGGTCGGAGCGCAACCGCATCATGATGGGCTGGGTCTCCGGGTCGCCCAAACGGCAATTGTATTCGAGCACGCGCGGCGCGCCATCGGCGCCGATCATCACGCCCGCATAGAGAAAGCCGCAATACGGATGACCCTCCGCCGCCATGCCGCGCACCGTAGGTTCGATGACCTCGCGCATAATACGCCCGTGCACCGCCGGCGTGACCACGGGGGCCGGGGAATAAGCGCCCATGCCGCCGGTATTCGGGCCGCGATCGCCGTCATCGCGTGCCTTGTGATCCTGCGAGGTGGCCAGCGGCAGGATATGCTCGCCATCCACCATGACAATAAAACTGGCCTCCTCGCCCTGCAAAAACTCCTCGATCACCACGCGCGCTCCGGCTTGACCGAAGGCGTTACCCTCCAGCATGTCCTGTACGGCGCGAATGGCCTCGCTTTCAGTATGCGCGATCACCACGCCCTTGCCGGCGGCAAGGCCATCGGCCTTAACCACTAACGGCGCGCCGCGTTGCTTAATGTAGTGGATGGCCTGGGCGGCATCAGTGAAGGTCGCATAGGCCGCGGTGGGGATGCGGTGGCGCGCTAGAAAATCCTTGGCGAAGGCCTTGGAGCCCTCCAACTGTGCGGCGGCGCGGCTGGGACCGAAGCAGCGTAATCCGGCGTGGTTAAAGGCATCGACCACCCCCAGCACCAAGGGTACTTCAGGTCCGACAATGGTCAAGGCGATGGCATTGTTGCGGGCAAAGTCGACCAGGGCGGCGATATTATCCACCGCGATGGCGATATTTTCGGTCTTGGGTTCGCGCGCCGTGCCGGGGTTGCCGGGGGCAACGAAGATCTTTGCCACCTTGGGTGATTGCGCGACCTTCCAAGTGAGGGCGTGTTCGCGCCCGCCGGCGCCGATAATGAGTATGTTCATCTAAGCAATCTCACGAAAAGGCAATCTCACGCAAAGACCGTCTCACGCCAAGGCGCAAAGACGCAAAGTTGAACGGCACAAAAAAACAGGTGCTTATGGGGCCGCTTCTGAATATTTCATAGGCCCTTTTAGAGGTTAAAGATATTTTCTTTAGTATTGTATTCCTTTGCGACTTGGCGTCTTGGCGTGAGACTGCTTTTGCGCCTTTGCGTGAGGCGATTTTAATCAATGCCGAAAGTGCCGCATGCCGGTAAACACCATCGCAATGCCGTGTTCATTGGCGGCATCGATCACCTCTTGATCGCGCATCGACCCGCCGGGTTGAATAACCGCGGTCACGCCTACTGTTGCCGCTGAATCCAAGCCATCGCGGAATGGGAAGAAGGCATCGCTCGCCATTACGCTGCCTTC
>DATECT010000030.1:0-5454 GCA_035286765.1 Gammaproteobacteria bacterium | reverse complement strand
AAGTATGCTGGGCATCAAATTGAAGCGAAAATATTACACGACTCTTGGCTTGCCCAGTTTCAAGCTCGACACGTCACCGTACAACCAGGAGATTCTTTGCGGGTCCAGCTTCGTGAGGAAATTTCATATGGCTACGATAGTGAAATTGTCCATACCTACTACGAGGTAACTAAAGTCTTAGAGGTCATGCCGGGGACAAAACTTATTCAAGGAGAACTCTTATAGCCCGCGTAGGGCGCAATAATCGAAGGGCGTTACGCAGAAAATACTACTACCATGCCTGATTACCGCCGAGCCTGGCATCCGGGTGGCACGTATTTTTTCACCGTCAATTTGCTGCAACGGCAAGGCAACGATTTATTGGCCCGGCATATCAATTTATTGCGAGATATGGTGCGTGTGGTGCGCAACCGCCACCCCTTTATGATTCATGGCTGGGTGGTGTTGCCCGACCACCTGCATTGCGTGATCGAATTGCCCCCGGACGATGCTGATTTTGCGACCCGTTGGCGCTTGATCAAGATGGGTGTTTCTAAAAGCCTGCCGCAGACGGAGCGGCGTTCCCGAGTTTGCATCAATTGGCCACCCCCTCAACTTAAACGTTGGGCGACTCAAGGAGTATAAGGCGATGTTATGCCGACCGTCTGAGAATGTGGAGAAATTGTTGAGATGGTTTTCTACAAGGCTTCGTTATGCGTATGGACTATGCAGTCGCAGGATTGTAGGCATGGAAGCAGATGGGGCGCAAGGTTATCTGATGTTATAACTACAACGGCGCGGTGTTGCGCAGCGCAGGAGGACTGTAAAAGCATCAGCCGCGATAGCTGCGATGCGTAGCTAATCATCCCGTCGCTCCGGTTTGTCAGGGCGGTCATAGTCCAGATCGGGTCTTTCTATTTGCTCGGGGCGTTCGATTCGCTCCGGCCTTGAAATATCGGGGCGCTCGGTTTTCTCTGGCTTTTCAGGTTTTTCCACACGCTCGACCTTGTCTGGTTTAGCGCTCTCCGGTTTGTCTACCTGTGGCTTTTCGATTTCCGGTTTTTCGATCTCCGTTTTTTGCTCGGGTCTTTCTCGGTCCGGGCTTTCCGTGTCGGGTTTTTCATTATGCGATTGTTCAGCGTCAGGCTTGTCGGTGTCTATTTTATCGGCCGCATGTTCAGTCGTTGCCTTGTCCGTTTTCTCATCGCGCTCTTGTGACGTGGCTTCAGCGGGCGGCTGTTGTTTGGCGGCCTTTTCTACTACGGCGGGGCGCTTGGCGGGCACTACCCTTAGGTCATAGTCCAAGGGCGACACGCCAAGCTCCATGCGCTCCAGCTTAATGCGGCCATCTCCTCCGACCGTGCCGTGCAAGGCGGTTAGGCGCTCCGTGCGCAGGTCTGTTTGTGTGCCGCCCCTAATAAGGGTCGTTTGATCGTATGCCAGCGCAACACCGGGGCTGACGATTTGATCGGGCTTGCCGCTCGCTTTCACATAACCCAGTATCTCCACGCGCTCGCCTGGCCTACCGGTTAGCAAGGGTTCGTGTTCGATGGCCTCGGCTTTTGCCGCCCCCCGCTCATAGCGGCCGCTGATCACCACGGTCTCGCCAGGCTTCAGGCCTTTGGGCAGCTCAAGCTGAGCCACTGCTAGTCGTTGCGCGCCGATGTGCAGGGTCTTGCCGTCGGGGCTTACTTTAGTCACATTGCCGCGCAGCAAGAAGCGGCTATCCTGTTGCGCAGTTTCCCGGCCCTGTACACGGGTGATCAGCGTGGCTGCCAAGGTGCCGTTGGTTTTCGGCAAGGCGCCCACGGTAACAACATCACCTACTGCGATTTGCCGCGCCGCTAAGCTTTCGCCCTGCGCGGATTGTATGGCGGTGCTGCCGGTGAGTTCGATCTGCTGGCCCAGCACGGTAATACGGGTACCCTGACCGCTTATCTTCTCGACCTTACCGCGCACGGCGTGTTTGACGCTGACCTCGATGGCGTTAGTGGCGCCGCTAGCGGGGTCGATGGCCGCCTTCGCTACCACCACATCGCCTACCTGTAAGTCATGCTCGGTGGCCGGTTGGCCATCGATGCTAATTTGCGCGGTGTCATCCAGGAAATATTCGCGGCCATTGACGAAGACACTGCCGAAGCCTTGGATGACACCCACGCCAGTGATGCCGGTGCCGCCCATACCGGAGGAGATGCCGGTCCCGCCTATACCGGATGAGTTGCCGGTGCCGCCCATGCCGGAAATGCCGGTACCGCCCATGCCCGATGAATTGCCGGTGCCGCCCATGCCGGAGATACCGGTGCCGCCTATTCCGCCGGCGACTTGGGTGGGTTTTTGCGCCAATAAATCACAGGCAGACAGCCCCAGCCCGGACAGAGTCCCGAGCAAGAGCAGGAGGCTCAATGCCCTAAGGGGTTGCGCTATCTTCTTCATTCCTTATCCCGAGCGGGTTAGGCTGCGGGCTTGTTTCCTCGTAATAATAGACGCCAAGGCGCACCCGGCGCGTTTGCTGCGTCGTATCGCCATCCTCCTTCTCCAAGGGCAGCAGTTGCTCATAAATCTGCCGGAGCAGTTGATCGCCCAAGCGGAACATAGCCGGGCGCAAGGATTCGAGCGCCTCAACGGGTATGGCATCGTAATACACCGCGCGTTCCAGCAAAGGCTCTTGCGGGGTTGAAATATTGTGCAGGGCGCTCTGTAAATGATCCCCGACGTTATCGCCCAGGAACGCCAATTTATCACGCGGCAGGGCGGAGACATAGGCGGTGCGTAGCAGCCGCACGTTGCCCTGCGGGTCGGTTTCCGCCACGCCGGCGTGCAGCAACTCATCCAGGATGGCCTTGGGGCGCATATCCGCCTTGGTATCGCGCACCAGGTTTTCAAACGAGGCCCCGCCGCTCTTGTCACGCAGCGGTAATACCTTGGGTGTACCGTCGGGATTGACATAAGCGGGGGTGGACACCCAGGAGCCTACCACCCGGGCGGCAAGATTGGCGCCGTGACGCAGGGCCGAGGTGCGGCCCTGGGTGAGTTCGGTCCTTAAGCGCTTAACATCTTTACGATGGATGCCGGTAAGCAGGCTGATCCGGCTGTCCGTGGAAGTCCGGCCCATGTCATCGTCATGGGAATGGACTACCTCGGCGACGTAAATTGCCTTGATGGTTTCGTAGAGCGCGGGGCAGGTCCAGCCTTGCCGGATCAAATAGCGAACCAGGGGGCTAAGCAGGCTGACTACGGCGCCTTTAAGTGCGGAATCGACCAATGTTTCTTCAGTCCTAATAAGTAATTTAGCCCCGTTAAGGGTAGTTATAAGTTTTTTTTCGTCGAAACCTTGACAGCGGGAAATACCCCTACTATATTGGCCTCAGGCTTGTTTGTGGGAAAACTTCCCACAATAATACCTCTACATACTATCTAGGTCAAGTTTTTCCAAAGGCTTGTATATTAACTTAACTAGTTGTAATAAAAGCAATTGTAGGAGGGGTTATGTTTGATAAAAGTATAATAGTCACCCCGTTAAACATTCCTGTGATGTTAAGAGGGGAGGATACCATAGGGTCTAGCCCGGCTGTCGTTGCCGCAGTCCCCAAGGAACGGGTCCCCGATGCCGCCCATTTGCTGTGGGTGCGGGTTGAACAAGCGCGCGCCCAAGTAGATAGGGCCCTGCAAAACGCCAAACGCTCGTTTCCTCCCTATCAAACGGCCATCGACAGCGAACAGGTGAAGATGTATATGCACCAAGTGCGCAATGTGATTCATGGTCTCACTAATATCAAGCCCGCTAAGCGCGCCGGCAATGGCGGCTCAGACAAACAAGGTTTGCTGGTCTCGCTGCAAGAGATCCAACAGGTTTTGAAAGGGCTGCCCTTCCCCAGCCGCGGCGAACCGGTCGAACGAGCTATAGCTTATGTCACTAAAGTGGATGACTATGCCGTTAAATCCATCGAGGGCGCCAGTACCGCGGAGATATTGGTCTACGCCAGACACACAGTGCGTACCCTTTACCTGGCGCGCATGGTGCTCAATACCCTGGCCCTGGCGTCGATGAATAACCGCGTGGAAGCCGCCATTGCAGCAACCGTATAAGTAGCTTCACTACAAGGAATAAACCATGTTTACTAAGAAAAAACTGATTACCGCTTCCTGCTCTACATTAATCTTAGCTACCAGCTATATCTATGCTGCGGATAGCGTTACCGATGCAAGCGCGACCACGGATGCTGGCTTGACTACCACCAGCGGCGACACTGCCGCAGTTGCTGGGGAAACACCAACTACCCTAACCGTTGGCGATGTGGATGCCGCTACCGATACTACTGAGGCAGAAGTGGCCGGCAGCGACGGCATAGAGGATGCTGCTGATACCGAGTCTGCGCAGACCGGCGGCGCCAACGGCATTACCAGCGTCAGCCGGAATCTCGCTAGAAACCCGGATAATGCCGGTCTGCAAAATGCCCTGGAGCACCTTGAGACCAACCGCGAGCGCCACGAGCAGCACGACTTGGATCGGGCCGGTCATATAGATACTATCGATATTGAACATCCCGAAGAACTCGATCATGATAGCGTGACCCGTCCTGAGGTTGTTGAGCGGGTGGCCAAGGTTGAGCGCCCCGAGAAGGTGGAAAAAATAGAGCGCGTCGAGAAGGTGGAGAAAGCAGAGAAGGTAGAGCGCCCCGAGCGGGCGGAGCGCGTAGAGCGCATTGAACGCCCGGAGTCCGACTAATCAATAAAAAGGTAGATATGGTTGTTTATGGCAAAGGATAATTATAAAAAAACCGTTGTGGGCATGTTTTTACTGCTCGGTAGCCTTGCGGCAGGCGCCGAGCAGAATTCTTTCAGCCTAACCAGCGGTTTTGATTATAGCACCGGTAAATACGGCACTGATAGTGCCACGGATATTTTGTATATCCCGCTGATTGCCAAATACGAGACGCCCCGCCTTACCTATAAACTGACCGTGCCGTACATCAGCATTAAGAGTGCGGGCGGTGTGGTCGGCGGCGACGGCTCCCCCATCGTCATTGGCGCTGGATCGGGCGGCGCGCGCACCACCCAATCCGGTCTGGGCGATATCGTCGGGGCGGTAAGCTATACTTTATTCGAGCAGACCGATTCGTCTCCGCTGGTAGATATTACCGGCAAAATAAAGTTTGCCACCGCCGATGAGAATAAAGGCTTGGGAACGGGTGAGAATGACTACACCGTGCAGGCCGATGTATACCGAACCTATGGCGCATTCACCCCCTTCGGCACGCTCGGCTATAAGGTGTTGGGCGACACACCCACGACTAATTTTAACAATGTCCTGTTCGGATCGCTGGGCGGCGGCTATAAGATCAATCAACAGACCAGCAGCGGCCTGATCCTAGACCTGCGCGAGGCGGCCACTTCCAGCGGATCGCCGCAGCGCGACCTCACCGCCTATGTGAGTCACAAGCTGACCTCGGAGGCGAAGATCCAGGGTTACGTGGG
>DATECT010000029.1:0-5685 GCA_035286765.1 Gammaproteobacteria bacterium | reverse complement strand
CATGGAGAAGGTGAATAATGAGATATAACTGAAGAAGCGCTGATAGCCCGGATCGTCGTGCATGTAGCCGATGGTGTAGATGTGCACCATCAGTGAGACGAAACTCACCACGACGATCATTAATGCGGTAAGTTGATCGATTAAGAAGCCAATCTCGAAGTGCAGTGCGCCGCTGGACATCCAGGTATACACCGGGCCGTTAAAGATCGCGGCGTGATCGATAATAACGTCCTTGAATACTACCAATGACAGCAGGAAGGAAATCGTAACCCCGATGATGGCTGCCCAGTGCGCGCCGGCGCGCCCTATCTTTTTACCGAACAGGCCCGCGACGATGGCACCGATGAGCGGCGCCAGGACAATAGCGAGGTAGATATTTTTCATATTGATTATCTACCCTTTTAAGGTATCTAAGTCAGCCACATTAATAGTGTGGCGATTACGGAATAGCACTACCAATATTGCCAAACCGATAGCCGATTCGGCGGCGGCCACGGTAAGGATAAAAAAGACAAAGACCTGGCCCGCGCTATCGCCCAAATAATGGGAGAAGGCGATGAAGTTCATATTAACAGCCAGCAGCATCAGTTCGATGGCCATCAATATAACGATGATGTTCTTACGATTGAGGAATATGCCTGCCATGCTCAAGCAGAATAAGGCCGCCCCCAAGATCAAATAATCAGATAATGCGATCACGCTGCTCCGCCCCCTGTAAAGCTAAAATCTAACGCAAAGGTGAGGCGGCGTTGTCCCGCCGCCAAATGCCCCGCCCGGAGCGGGGCTGTATTTTCAAGCAGAGCATGGGTGAGCCGTGTAAGCGGCGAACGGGTACGCCACGGAAGGCGTATCCTGGTACCCAAGCGTAGCGGGATGCGCAGCGCCGGGGCGCAGCTTGAAACACACAAAAAACGCGAGAGATGAATGTAAAAGAGACCAATGATCTCAAAATGGTATCGATATTTTTTAAAAATCTCCCCTAACCCCTCTTTTGTAAAGAGGGGAAAAGCCTCCCTTTGCCCAAAGCGGGAATGAACGGATTTTGGGAATAACGCCGTTACCCTGATGAGGCTGTTAATAAATTGTATGTTTCTCATTTCTTTGCGTCTTAGCGTCTTTGCGTTGAATGGTTTTAACTGCCGACGGTGGCTTTTTTTCAGATACCATCTTAATCATACGTACACGGTCTTTACGCTGAACCGCCACTTGTTGTTCAGGGTGCTGATACTTGGTCTGCGGACGCTTGCGCATAGTTAAAGCAATGGCGGCGATAATGGCGACCAGCAGCAAGGCGGCGGCGATTTCAAATGAGTAGACATAGTCCGTATAGAGCAGATTGCCCAACGCCTTGGTGTTACTATAATCGGCTGCATGCGGCACGGGCGCCGTGACTTGCAGCAGGCCAAAATGCCGCGGGCCCACCACCAAGGCCATCTCAACCACAATCAGGACTGCCACCAGGCCGCCTATCGGCAGGTAACGGGCAAACCCTTCTCGTAATGGGGTCAGATTAATATCCAGCATCATGACCACGAATAAAAACAGCACCATGACCGCGCCCACATACACCAACACCAGTGTGATGGCCAGGAACTCAGCTTCCAGCAATAACCAAACGGCTGCGCTGGTGAAAAAGGCCAATACCAGAAACAGCGCGGCATGCACCGGATTGCGCACGGTAATCACCATCGCCGCCGAGAACACGAGTATGGCCGAGAAAATATAAAATATGATTTGTTCAGTCATAATAAATAAAATGTAAACCGCTAAGAAGCTGACATTAAAGGCATTTCACGCAAAGCACGCAAAGTTAATAAAGACCTACTCCAATATATTTTTAGCGATAAGGCGCGTCCTGCGCGCGGTCGGCGGCGATTTGTTTTTCATATTTATCGCCCATCGCTAAAAGCTGTTCCTTATTAATGATATTGTCGCCACGCTTCTCAAAATGAAAATCCATGATGCGCGTTTCGACGATGGCATCCACCGGGCAGGATTCCTCGCAGAACCCGCAATAAATACACTTGAACAGATCAATATCGTAACGCGTGGTGCGGCGCGTGCCGTCTTCGCGCTGCTCGGATTCGATGGTAATGCATGCCGCCGGACATACCGCCTCGCAGAGTTTGCAGGCGATGCAGCGCTCTTCGCCATTGGGGTAGCGGCGCAGGGCGTGCAGCCCGCGAAAACGGTTCGATTGCGGTGTTCTCTCTTCGGGGAATTGCACGGTAATCTTTTTACCGAACATATAGCGGCCCGTTAATTTCAGGCCCTTCAAGAGTTCCCACAGGAACAGACTTTTGATGTAGTTACGGATGGCTTTCATGGCATAGGCTCGTTAATCAAACCACCAAGGCAGTTTATACAGTACGGCGATGCCTACCAGCAGCAGCCAGACGATGGTGATCGGAATAAAGACCTTCCAGCCCAGGCGCATGATCTGATCATAGCGGTAGCGCGGAAAGGTGGCGCGAAACCACAGGAACAGGAACAGCAGCACGGTAATCTTCAGGAACAGCCAGACGATACCCGGCACCCAGGCGAACCAGCCTTCCACGGCGGGGATACCTTGGAAGGGCGATAGCCAGCCGCCCAGAAACATCAACGCGGCGAGCGCCGCCACCAGGATCATATTGGCATATTCCGCGAGGAAGAACACGGCGAAGGTCATACCGGAATATTCCACATGGAATCCGGCGACGATCTCCGACTCCCCTTCCGCCACGTCGAAGGGCGCACGGTTGGTCTCGGCCACGCCGGAAATGAAATAGATTAAAAATAGCGGCAGCAGGGGCAGCCAGAACCAGTGTAAGAAACTGCCCTGCTGGGCCTGAACAATCTGCACCAGGTTCAAGCTGCCTGCCGCGATCAGTACGCTCACCAAGGCAAAACCCATGGCGATTTCATAAGACACGATTTGCGCGGCGGAGCGCATGGCGCCCAGGAAGGCATATTTCGAATTGGAGGCCCACCCCGCGATAATGACCCCATAGACGCCCATTGAGGTGACCGCCAGGATATACAACAGCCCGGCATCGATATTGGCAAGCACCATTGTTTCATTAAAGGGCACCACCGCCCATGCCACCAACGCCGGGGCAATCGCTAATATCGGGCCAATAATGAATAACGCCCGGTTCGCGCCGGAAGGAATAATAATTTCCTTCATGAGCAACTTGATGCCATCGGCGATGGGTTGCAGCCAACCGCGCGGACCGACTCGATTAGGCCCGATACGTGCCTGGATATAACCGATCACCTTGCGCTCTACGAGCGTTAAATAGGCCACGGCCAATGTCAGCGGAATGACAATGGCCAAAATCTGGAAAACGATTTGTAGCCCCAGCGGCAGGGCGTTCCAGAGGACGTTAATTTGCTCAACCATGCAATGAACTCTGCGCGGAATAAACAGTGGTTAGTCGTGAGTGGCGCATCAGGCCTTTTCCAATTCGAGGGGGCCAAATGCGGCACCCAACTGCGTGGTTTGCGGCAGACCGGCAGGTATTAACACGCAATCATCGGGCACGCGCTTATCGATGATCACCGGCAGTTTTACCTTTGACTGGCCTTGCTTAGCCACGGCCAATTGTCCATTGGTGAGCGACAGGCGTGTTGCAAGTGATTCATTGATATGAATGGCCGCGCTTCCGGCATCAATAGTTGCTTGCAACGCAGTGGCACGCCGTACCAGGCCGTCCGCGGCGTAGGGAGGCACATCGCCGATACGTTGCAAGCCGCTGGCCTTACCGGAGGGTAAGATAATGCCTGCTAGAGCCACGCCCTGCGCGCGCGATTGTTGGCTGCCTTGGGCTTGCTCATACAAGTTATGCAACTCGGAACGCACTTCTTCCGAGGACACATACTCAAAGCCCGGGATGTTAAATAAATTACCCAGCACGCGCAGCACCTTCCAGGCCGGGCGTGCCTCGCCGGGGGGGGTCACGGCCCCAGTAAAATTTTGCCAGCGTCCTTCCAGGTTCACAAAGGTGCCGGAGGTTTCCACAAAGGCCGCGATGGGCAGCATCACACTGGCATATTCGCGCATGGTCTGGCTCTGGAAGGCGGAGAGCGTGACCACGAAATCAGCGGCGTGCAAGGCGTGCTGGGCGGCAGCCGGATTGGCGCTATCAAATTCCGGCTCCACTCCCATCAGCACATAGCCTTTTAAATTGCCGGTAAGCATGGCGGCGGCATCAAGCCCCGCTTGCGTCACCGTCTGTCCGGCTGCACCACGATGCGGGACAGCACCCGCCAGCCACGCACCAGCGCTGTTGGCAGCCTCGGCCAGATAACCGAAGTTAGCCCCGCTCATCAAGGCAACCGCCTCGGCCAGTGCATGGAGTTGCGAATAGTGCGGATGGGCAAGGGCTGGATTGCCCAGCAATACGGTGACCCGTCTACCGCTGCGCAGATAGCTGGCCATGCGCCGCTGCGTCTCGCTGGCCTCAATGCCTGCCAACAGACTGTCCAGGCCCTCGACGCCCTTAACACCTGCAAGTTGCGACAGCGCCTTTGCCACGCCGGCCAGCGCGCTTATCATGTCCGCCGGGCTGGAGATCAATTTCTCTTCGACCTTGAAGTGGATATCGTAGTCGAGCGGGTTGATGAACATGATATGCGCGCCGCGCAGTGCCGCCTTGCGCAACCGGTGCCCGGCAATGGGCTGCTCTTTGCGCACATTCGAGCCGATCAGCAGCGCTGCATCGAGTTGTTCAAGGTCTTCAATAGATTGGCCAAGGCTCGGGTAAAGCGGTCCGTGCTCTTGGTTATGGAAATCGGTTTGACGCAGGCGGTGATCAATGTTCATGCAGCCGATGCCGCGCATCAGCTTCTGTAGCAGATACAGTTCTTCCAAGGTGGCGGTGGGTGATGCCAGCGCGCCTAACGCCCCTGCCCCATGTTGAGCAATCACCTTATGCAACCCCTGCACGGTGACATCCAGCGCGGTCTTCCAATCCGTCTCGTGCCAGACGCCGTCTTTTTTAATCAGCGGCGTCTCCAGGCGATCGGCGCTGTTCAGGCCCTGGTAACTGAAGCGGTCGCGGTCGGAAATCCACACCTCATTAATCTGTTCGTTATCGCGCGGCACGACGCGCATGACGCGGTTGTCGCGGATATGCAAGGCGATGTTTGAGCCAACCGAGTCATGCGGGGCGATGCTGTCGCGGCTGGTCATCTCCCAGGGGCGGGCCGTGTAACGGAATGGCTTGGAGGTCAGCGCCCCGACCGGGCACAGGTCGATGACGTTGCCGGACATTTCCGACACCATGCTCTTTTCAATATAAGTACCAACCTCCATATGCTCGCCGCGCCCGGTGGCGCCGAGCTCCATTAAGCCCCCGATCTCTTGCCCGAAACGTAGACAGCGCGTGCAGTGGATGCAGCGCGTCATGTCGGTGGAGATCAGCGGGCCGAGATTTTTGTCTTTAACGACGCGTTTCTTTTCCTGGTAGCGCGACACATCGCGCCCATAACCCATGGCCACATCCTGCAGCTCGCACTCCCCGCCCTGGTCACAGATCGGACAATCCAGGGGATGATTGATTAATAGGAATTCCATGACGCCCTTCTGCGCCATGATGGCCTTGGGCGAGTTGGTGGAAATCTTCATGCCCTCGGTGGCGGGCGTCGAGCAGGCGGGCAAGGGCTTGGCGGCCTTGTCGATATCCACCAGGCACATGCGGC
>DATECT010000028.1:0-6431 GCA_035286765.1 Gammaproteobacteria bacterium | reverse complement strand
ACGGGCGTTACCCCGTGATGTAACGTGGTAAACAGCACCGGCATATTCAATTCGCAGGGGTCGAGCCATGGAGCTAGGTTAGCGCCTATAATGTCAAGATACAAGATGTGACCCCTTTGCGTGTGTTCACACCACGCCGGGTGAATGCGCGTGCGCCAGCATCGCGTCCGCGGATTCACCCGGCGTGGTGTGAACACAGGCAAAGGGGTCATATCTTGTATTTTGACATTACAGGCGCTAACCTAGCTCCATGGCTCGACCCCTGCGAATTGAATATGCCGGTGCTGTTTACCACGTTACATCACGGGGTAACGCCCGTAAGAAAGTCTTTCTAGACGACACCGACCGCGCTGAGTTTCTGGCCACCCTGGGCTGGGTGGTGGAGCGATTCGGTTGGATCTGCTACGCCTACTGCCTGATGGACAATTATTTTCATCTGCTCATTGAAACACCGCAGCCCAATCTCTCCCGGGGGATGCGGCAACTGAACGGCGTCTTTACCCAGCGCTTTAACCGTCGTCACCGACGCGTAGGGCATCTGTTTCAAGGCCGCTTCAAAGCCATTTTAGTAGAACGGAACCGTTATCTCCTGGCGCTGGCCCGCTATATCGTGCTCAACCCGGTCCATGCCAAGCTAGTTTCCACAGTGGAGGATTACCCGTGGAGCAGCTACCCGGCGACCTTGGGCTTGGTCCCGGCGCCTGCCTGGCTGAGCCTAGACGCGCTACTCGACTCCTTCGCCGCCACCCGGCGCGTGGCCCGTAAGCATTATGCGGCCTTTGTCGCGGAGGGAATGACGCAGCCCTCACCGTGGTCTGCACTCAAAGGGCAAACCTTACTGGGCGGGGAAGCCTTCGTCAGGCGGATGGCGCCATATTTACAGGAAAAGGCCTCGGTGCGCGAGCTCACCAAGCGGCAGCGCTTGCCGCACCGCCCAACGCTCAAGCAGGTGTTTGCCGG
Organism: Gammaproteobacteria bacterium; assembly: GCA_035286765.1. Taxonomy (GTDB): domain Bacteria; phylum Pseudomonadota; class Gammaproteobacteria; order SURF-13; family SURF-13; genus DATECT01. Next base: position 5,471 of record DATECT010000028.1, on the reverse strand, counting down.
CACTAAAACCAAGGCGGCACGCGATACGGCGATGGAGCAAGCTTACCGTGAATATGGCTATACCCAGGCCGAGATCGGCCGTGCACTTGATTTGCATTACGCGACTGTCAGCCGCATTATCAAGGCCGTGGAAGAGAGGATGTCACAAGGCAAGATGTGACGCTATTTATCGATAGCTACTGCCTATCCTCATTATTATAACAATCAATTTCCTCTATGAATATTGGCATACTACAGTGATGTAACCTTACTGATATATAAATGGAGATAGCCAAGATGAGCCAGAAACCAATATGTCCACTAACCAGCAGCAACGGCGCGCCGATCGCCGAAGATCAAAATAGTATCACCGCCGGTGAGCGTGGCCCGCTTACCTTTGATAATTGGCGTCTGTTTGAGAAACTTGCGCATTTTAATCGCGAGCGTATCCCGGAGCGGGTGGTGCATGCGCGCGGCACAGGTACCTACGGCACGTTTACGCTGACTAAAGACCTCTCGGAGTACACCATCGCCAAGTTCCTGCAAGGGCCGGGCAAGCAGACGCCGATGTTTGCACGCTTTTCCACCGTCGGCGGCGGTCAGGATTCCAGCGATTACGCGCGTGATCCGCGCGGATTTGCCCTGAAGTTTTACACTGAGGAAGGTAACTTGGACATCGTGGGTAATAATACGCCCGTTTTCTTTTTGAGAGATCCGAGCAAATTTCCGGATTTCATCCACTCGCAAAAGAAAAACCCGGCGACCAATCTTCCCGACCCGGCGGCGGTGTTTGAATTTTGGGCGAACAGCCCGCAGTCGTTACATCAAGTGACGATCTTGATGTCGGATCGCGGCATCCCGGCTTCTTACCGTCACATGCACGGCTTCAGTTCGCATACCCTGAGCTTCTTTAACAAGCAGGGTGTCCGCTCGTGGGTGAAGTGGCACTTCAAGACCAATCAGGGTATTAAGTGCTACACCAATGAAGAGGCTGCCAAGCTGTCGCCGTTCGGGGCGCAGCAAGACTTGGTCGAGGCCATCGATCGCGGCAATTACCCGAACTGGACGGTCAAGCTGCAAATTATGACCGTCGATCAAGCCAAGACCTACCGGATCAACCCGTTTGATCTCACCAAAATATGGCCGCACGCTGACTTCCCGTTAATCGAGGTCGGCCAGTTGGAACTCAACAAAAATGTTTCCAATTATTTTGCCGAGACGGAGCAAGCGGCGTTCAGCCCCGGTAACTTGGTGCCCGGTATCAGCGCTTCGCCGGACAAGATGTTGCAAGCACGCTTGATTGCTTACGCCGATGCGCACCGCTACCGCGTGGGCGTGAATGTGAACCAATTGCCGGTCAATGCGCCGCGTTGTCCGGTTCACCATTATCAACGCGATGGTGCAATGGCAGGCATGCCCGCGGCGTTCGGCACGGATAACAACCAGGGTAGTGGCGTGAATTTTTATCCGAATGACCGCACTGCCGCAGGCGCACCTGCGCCGGTGCCGGAAGTCGCGGAACCGCCGATGCCCGTTCTCGGGGAGGCATGGGTCAAGGCTTACGACACCCAGGATGAAGACAACTTTACTCAGGCGGGGAATCTCTATCGAATTATGTCCGAGGATCAGAAAAATCAGTTGGCGCAGAATATCGCCGCAGGACTGGTTCATGCGACGGAGAGCGCTCAGCAGAGAATGCTCGCGCAGTTTGCCGCGGCCGATCCCGATTATGCCCGGCGCGTCGGGAACGCCATGACCGCGCAGCGTGCTGCACAAGGCGCGGCAGTGCGCAACTCGGCGGAAGACGCGGTCGAGGTCAGCTAAGTTCTTTACTCCACCGTTACAGTGGCCGGCCCTAAACGGCCGGCCACTGTATTTTTGTTAAGCCCTTAAACAAAACCGCTGATAAGCTGTCACACCCACTAACGGCAAAATCTTTAACTTGTATGTACTTATCTATTCTTGTAGATCACCTTGTCGGATTAAACGGCGAGTAATCCGGAGGGTTCCATCGTAGCGGAACTACGCTTTGCACTTCGATCCCGATGGTATTGGCTACTATGCTCCGTCGCGGTGGGTGAGCTTGGTACGGAGCCATGCCTGTATAGAAGCCCTCTTGGCAGACGCACCAGGCTAGTTCCGCCCCGCCATTACACCACCGTCCACGTTCCAGATCGCGCCGGTCACCCAGGCGGCCTGGTCGGAGAGCAGAAAACAGATCACTCCCGCCACATCCTCCGGCGTGCCGATGCGTCCGATGGGATGGAACTTGTCAAAACTCTTGAGTGTCTCCTTGATCTTGGTCGGCTCAATAAACGCCTCGTAGACCGGCGTCTCGACCACGGCGGGAGCGACGGCATTTACGCGAATCCGGTGCTCGGCCAGTTCCATGGCGAGATGCTGGGTAAGGCTGTGCAGACCGGCCTTGGCCATCGAATAAGCGGATGACGGCGTGGCGAGTATCGCCTGGTGCGCCCACATGGAACCGATATTGACGATGCTCCCACCCTGCCCACGCTCAATCATCTTGCGCACCACCGCCTGCGTGATAAAGAAATGACCCTTGTTGATGGAGAGGTATTTTTCATAATCCGCCGCAGTGTGCTCGACAAATTTCTTCGGCACAAAAACTCCTGCGGCACTCACCAGATAGTCATAGGCTGGCGCCTTGTTAACGGCTTCCAGCACCCGCTGCACGTCGTTCGAGGTAATGTCGGCCTGAAGGGTGGTCGCCGCCCTGAGCAGTTTATGCGCCGCACTGAGCTTGTGCGGACTCTTACCGAGGATAGTCAGGGCGACATCTTGTTTCATAAGAATCTGGGCAACTGCCAACCCGATGCCGCTGCTGCCGCCGACAATCAATGCTGTTTTCTGTGACATAAGACCTCCTTTGTACTGAGACGAAATGTAACCTCTGTTACACCATCACGTTTTATGAGAATAGCAACATTCGCATACCGCGGAACGCCTGGTCTGGCAACGGCGCTACCGCCGCCGTCCTGCTTGACACTGCTACTATTCGGTCGCCACTGCTCTCAATTTGGTGCGCATAACCAGAATGCCCAGCACGGGCAGCAACGAGAGTAGAGCCCCGATGACGCTTAAGCCCGTAAGTCCGATGGTATTTGCCGCCACGCCCGCGAGCAAGGTAATTACTGCGCCGCTCGCGCCCGCCAACAGATCGCTAAAACCGATGATGCTACCGCGTTCCGCCGCTGTGGTGAGGGCGGTCAGTTCCGCCGTGGCGGCGACGAAGGCGATGTTCCAGCCCAGACCGATGCCGAACAGCGCAAGCGCATTGAGCGCGACGCTGTGCACGGCCATCAGCGCCAGCACTGCAAGGGCCAACACTACGAGACCTACCAGCATCGCCCGCGGCCGGCCGATGCGTCCAATGAATTTTCCCACCAGTAATACCAGCGCAAACATGCCCATGAAATGCGCACTCAGCACCGGGAATACGGACTGTTGCGTGTGTCCGTGACCTGTCATGAGATAGCCGATCATCGCCATCATGCCCACCATCACCGCGTAACTCGTCACGGCGACGATGATCGCTGTACGCACGCCGGGGCGGCGCAGAATTTCTTTCAGCGGCGCGGCGGGAGCGGGTGTGCTGGAAGCGGTCTGCACCGCTATCACCTCGGCGATGCGACACGGATCCGGGCGCACGCACAGCACCAACAACAACCCCGCCAGCATGAAACCCGCCGCCCCATACCACGGCGCTGCGGGCAACTGGGTCGCGCTTCCCTGCAACATGGGCATGAACACTAAGGGCCCCAACAGCGCACCGAATACGGCGCCGAACAACACCAGCGCAATACCCCAGGCGCGACGCTCCGGCGTATACATGTCCGCCGCCGCGACACGCGACAGTAAGCCTGTGCCAAATGCGATGCCGAGCAAAATAAATCCCGTTACAACCGCCGGTAGCGCAAACTCACGCACGCCGACGGCGGTGATGAGCGCGCCGCACACGCCGATGCCGAAACCTACCGCCAGCACCGGCACGCGTCCATAGCGGTCCATGGCACGGCCCGCCAGCAACGCGGCGATGGAGCCGGACAACATAAACAGGGCGGGACCCATGCCGGCCAGTACCGGCGCACTCGTGAGGGTGGCGAAGGTCAGCGCCGCAATCGCCAGCACCAGTTGACCCATGGCGTACAACGCGGCCATGGAGGCCGCCAGTAATAGAGTGTTGCGGGCGATTACTGTTGCGAGAGGCGTGGCGGGGTCAAGCATGGCGTTGCGTTGATTGTGCATGTTTTTTTCCCGTGTGAGGTACCTTCCTGCTGTACAGGCTATTCCCCTCTATATAACCTGAAGGGGGTCGTGGTCAGACTTGATTGATTATCTACGATTACTTAGCCCGGCAAACGCACCCCGCCATCCCTCGCTTATGTGGGATTAAAAGGAGAATAATCTCGCAAAGACCACCGTATAGGCAAGGCGCCGGTCGTTTCGACAATCTGGCCGATGGTAAACTCCACCAAGCGCTGCGCGCCGGGAAACTCTATGGCGCGTTCTTTGTCCCAGAGCACGGTAGCCCTCCCGGTAAGCTGTAGCGTCGCGCCCTTGTCAAAATCCACAAACAACAATCCTGCTTGCGGGTAGGCGGAGATATTGCCCAGGGTATTGAACATATTGTTGCCGATGTAATCCGGCCACAACAGCGTTTTCGCATCAACTATTTTCACAAAGCCCGGATTCCCGCCACGGTGCGAGGCGTCTGCGCCGCCCTCGGGGTGAAAGCTGCCGATGAAAAACGTGTCGGCTTGTTGAACCCAATCCTGCTGTGCTGAGTTAAGTATATCGCTACGCTGTATTATGACCGGCACCGGCATCGCTTGCGCCAATTCCCACTCGCGCGCCTGGATATATTTGGGGCAATTGGAATACACTTGTTCCGCATAAATCATCACACCGTGATCATGCAGCCGGCCCTTGCCGTTCACGCGCATACGCCGCCGTGTGGCGAACTCTATCGCCAACATACCGACCTTTGGATTAGCTTTTAGGTTCTCGCGCAGCGGACCAAAGTCAGGTGGGGCGCTATTTATCGCCACGGTTTGTTCATTTATAGCACGCATAAAGCCCGGCTTGCCGATCAGCGCCGACACCCATACCTGCCCTTGCGCAGCTACACTGCTCAATACTGCAAAAGGTTGGCGGCGCAGGAATTCCTGCGCCGCCGGTGGCATCGTCGAACTTATGATTCTTCCGACACGATCGGCCTGACGCTCTACACCCGCCAGCCCCTGCACCTCAAGCTCGCCAGGATGATAGGCCATTGTCATTGCGTAGGCGTCAAAACGGCAGAAATCAGACAGATTCTTCGAGCCTTACTCTCAGAATGACAATTCATTTTGAAAATGGTCCTTAGAAAAACCCACAAGACGGTGCCCCGGGCATCGGCGCTTGGCAGCCTGCTGCGCCGCTTGGTGCATAAATCTCCAGTCGTATGCCGTCCGGGTCTTCAAAAAAGA
>DATECT010000027.1:0-12940 GCA_035286765.1 Gammaproteobacteria bacterium | reverse complement strand
AGGCGAGAAATGCCGTTAACAAATTAACGCCGAGCCAGACGGCGCCGCGCCGGGTGCTGGTGATGACCGGGGCGAACATATCTTCCTCTTCCTTGAGCCCCGCCATGCTCAATAGCGAGTGTTCGGCCTCATCGCGGATGACATCGACCACGTCGTCAATGGTAATGCGCCCTAATAACCGCCCCTCATCATTGATGACTGGGGCTGAAATGAGATTGCGGTATTCAAACATCGCGGCGACATCGGTATCGGGCAGCAGCGCGAGTATCGCTTCATAATCATGGGTCATGAGTTCACCCATGGTCATGGCGGGGTCATGGGTGAGCAGATCGCCGAGCGCCACCGTGCCCTGGTATTTATCATCGCGGCTCACCACAAATAGGCTGTCGGTCATCGGCGGCAATTGCCCGCGCCGCCGTAAGTAACGCAGCACCACGTCCACGGTGACGTCCGCGCGCACCGTGACCGTATCGGTGTTCATCAAGCCGCCGGCGGTATTTTCAGGATAGGACAGCACCGATTCCAGCCGCTCACGGTCTTGCGCGTCCATGGATTGCAACACCTGGCTGATCACCGCTTCCGGCAGATCATGCAGAATATCGGCGAGGTCGTCGGTGGCGAGGCCTTCGGTAGCAGCCACCAGCTCATGGGTTTCCATTTGGCGGATGAGGGTAGCGCGCACCTCATCGTTCACGTGCAGCAGCACATCGCCTTCGTGTTCGCTGTCAACCAGTTCCCAGACCAGTTCACGCTGTGCTATGGGCAGCGACTCCAGCAGGTGGGCGATTTCGGCGGGGTGCAGACCATTTAACATCTTGCGCATCTGCAGCAGCGTCCCGTCATGCAGTGCGGCACTCAGGGCTTGCAGTCGTTGGGGAGCGTTCTCTTGCTCTAGCGCCGCGGTCATCTTAATCTCCGGTGTGTAGCAACGGGTGGTTATGCCGCGCCATTCGCGCGCCGCAACTCGGAGGCTTGCTATAAGCCAAACGCGGGGCTGAATGCCGTCAAACCAGACTACGCAAATCTCTGCCTTGGAATGATAGTTACGGGATTTCGGATTTTAGCTTTATATGGTGCACATGTCTAAAGCTATGCGGGTTATTTTATGCGAGCGGGGGAGTTTTTGGTGAGCCTCTATTCAGCCTCGCCGAAGCGCTGACTCACCAGCTCGGCAAGCCGGCAACCTGCCTCGCTTTCATCGCCGCCGCAGGCGACGATTTCCAGGCTGGTGCCTTGCGCCGCCGCAAGCATCATCACCCCCATGATGCTCTTGCCGTTGACCCGGTGCTGGCCGCGCACCAGGTGTATATCGCTGTCGAACTGGGAGGCCAGGGTAACGAACTTGGCCGCCGCCCGCGCGTGCAGGCCCAGCTTGTTGCAGATGGTGATTTCCTTGCGTATCAAGCTTAGGCCTCAGGTTGCGGGGTATAGCACAGGATACCGTCGCGGCCTCCACTGAGGGCCTTCTCCGCCAATTCGGACAGGCTCAGGCGCGGGTAGTTCAGTACCCGTATCAGCATCGGCAGGTTAATGCCGGCAATCACCTTGACGCGTTCCTGCTGGATCAGGCTATGGGCGATGTTGCTGGGCGTGGAACCATAGATATCAGTGAGCACCAGTACGCCATTGCCTTGATCGAGCATGGCCACCAATTGCCGGGCCTTGCTGAGCAAGGCCTCGGGGTCGGATTTCTGCGAAACAGGCAATATTTCGGTGGCGAGTGGGCAGACCCCCAGCATGGCGGTGGCGGTATCCACCAAATCGGCCCCGATATTATTGTGGGTAACGATTAATAAACCGATGGTCATAATAATTCTCTATGGCGAACCAGCACATTATCGCGCTTTTGGCGAAAATAGTCCGCTAGAAGTTTGGCCAGATACACGGAGCGGTGCTGCCCGCCGGTGCAGCCCAGGGCGATGGTCATATAGCTGCGATTATCGGCCTCGAAGAAGGGGATCCAGGTCTCCAGGAAGGTCTTGATGTCTGCAAACATCTGTCTGACCGGCGCCAAGCCTTCCAAGTAGCTGGCGACGGCGGCATCTTGCCCGTTCAGCGCGCGCAGTTCAAGCTCCCAGTGCGGATTGGGCAGGCAGCGCACATCGAAGACAAAATCCGCGTCCGCCGGGATGCCTTTTTTGTACCCGAAGGATTGGAACAGCAAGGTCATACCCGTAGTGGCAGTGGCCTCCACGCGCTTGCGCACCATCTCGCGCAGTTGATGGACGTTGAGATTGCTGGTGTCGAGATGCACATCCGATTTTGCCGCCACCGGCTCCAGCAGCCTGCGCTCGTGGGCGATGGCCTCGGCCAGCGGCAGATCGGAGCGAGTCAGCGGGTGTTTGCGGCGGGTCTCGCTAAAACGCTTGAGCAGGGCCTTGTCGTCCGCTGCCAGAAAAAACACCTCGCAATGAACGCCCGATCCGCGTAATTCATCCAACACCTGCGGAAAACGTTGCAGATCATCAGTGAGGTTGCGCGCATCGATGCACACAGCGGCGTTTTTGTATAGCTGCTGCGAGGCGTTGATCATCTGGGTGGCGAAGGCGGGCAGCAGGCCGACCGGCAGATTATCGATGCAGTAATAGCTCAGATCTTCCAAGGCCTGCAAGGCCGTGCTCTTGCCGGAACCGGACAGCCCGCTGATGATGATCAATTTCATATGCCATCGCCGCGGCGGGCGGGCCCGGTGCTGGTCGGCATGACCAGATTGGCCGCTGGGGCCGGTTCAGTGTTGGGCGCGGCGGCGTGGCTGATGCGCTGGCCTTGACGCATCATGAAATCCTCGGCAGCGTGATAACCGTTGAGTTGCAATAGGTGGTTGCGCACCAGGCACTCCACCAGCAGGGCCATAGGGCGCCCCGGCTGCATAGTCAATACATATTCCGGCACCGCCACGCCCAGTACGGTACGCGGGTGGGCCACGGGATTGAGCAGTGGCTCGCTCGGGCGGGGCGCATTGGAGGTGGTCGGTGCGGCAGCGGACGGGTGGGCCTCGGCGGGTAACGCTTCGAGACGCAGGATCAGGTTCAGGGTTACCTGTTGCGCCACCGCCGCCGCGCCGAACAGCGCTGCAATATTGAGTGTCCCCAGCCCACGCACCGAGATAAAATTATGCAATAGCGCGGGACAGGCGCCTTGTAGCGTGTGATCTGCCGTCACCTGAAACTGCGGGGCATCATCGGCGATCAGGCGTTGCCCGCGGCTGATGAGTTCCAGTGCCAGTTCGCTCTTGCCCACCCCGCTTGCCCCGGTAAGCAATACCCCCAGGCCAAATATCTCCATCAGCACCCCGTGCAGGGTAATGCCGGAGGCGGGGGGCACAGTGCTTAAATGGGGGGGGCGGGGGGCGTCCACTGGCTTAGTAAATCAAATAGGGCGGCACTGGAGTCGGCCATGCGTAGCTGCTCGCGGAACGATTTATCGCTGAACATCTGCGCCAGCAGGGCCAATATCTGCAGGTGTTCAGCGGTTGATTGCTCGGGTACTATCAAGGCGAACAGCAAGTCGACTGGTTGTTTGTCGCTGGCATCGTAGTCTATACCCGTTTGCAGCCGGGCAAAGGCGGCGACGGGTGATTTGCCGCCTTTCAACCTGCCGTGCGGCAGGGCCACGCCGCGCCCCAGGCCGGTGCCGCCCAGGCGCTCGCGGGCGATCAGGCTTTCAAATATATCCCGCTCATCCAGTTGCGGCTGGCCTGCGGCGATCAGCTTGCTGAGCAGTTCCAAGGCGCGCTTCCTGCTGTTCGCAGACAGGCCGTGGACGACGCGCTCGGGCGTGATAAGGTCGGTTATTTTCATGAAGATTGAACAAAATGCCCTAACTTGAACCCCAATACCGGATGGCCGCGCCGGTGTGACAAGGTTGTAAATCCCCTTGGTCCAAGCAAGCCCTGAGGCCTGTTAAGATTGCACTGGTGATGCTGAAGACGAGGCAGCCGGCGCGATTATACTCTCCGCGCGGCACAGATGTTAGCGTAAGAATTTCAGGCTAAAACAAACCACCCTCATACCCTCGGGGGCGGCACAACGCGGCAGCTTGCAAGGATATGAGGGCAGTGGGAGCTACTAATCGTATTTTTGCGCCTTTAAGGCGCCATTGAGGCGGTGATGATCGGTTACCTTTTCCTTATGCTTCTTGATTTGCCTATCCAACTTATCGCTTAACGCATCAATCGCCGCATATAAATCCGCGTCCGTGGCATCGGCGAACAGGCTGGCCCCGCTGATGTTGAGCGTCGCTTCGGCCTTTTGCACCAGCTTTTCAACGCTCAAAGTAACCCTTACATCCGTGACATGGTCGAAGTGGCGTTCCAGGCGGTCGAACTTGCTTAATACATAAGCACGCAAGGCAGGCGTAATCTCAATATGATGACCGCTAACGTTGATTTGCATGCGTTGACTCCTTTTGATGGGATTAGGTTAGGCTAGACGTTTTCTTTCATTAGAAGGCGGGATGGCCAGGGACTCTCGGTATTTCGCAACGGTTCGGCGCGCGACATTAATGCCTTGCTTCAGCAGGATGCTGGCGATCTTGCTATCACTGAGCGGCTTCACAGGTTCTTCGCTCGATACCAGCTTTTTAATCAGGGCGCGGATGGCGGTAGCTGAGCATTCCCCGCCTACCGTGGTGTTAACGTGGCTGGAGAAGAAGTATTTAAGCTCGAAGATGCCGCGCGGGGTGTGCATATATTTTTGCGTAGTGACGCGGGAAATCGTGGACTCGTGCATGCCGACCGCCTCCGCTACATCGTGCAACACCATGGCCTTCATGGCCTCGTCGCCGTGCTCCAGAAAATCACGCTGACGTTCGACGATGCAGGTGGCTACCTTTAATAAGGTTTCATTGCGGCTGCGCAGGCTTTTAATAAACCAGCGCGCCTCCTGCAAATGATTCTTGAGATAGCTATTGTCGGTGCTGTTATCGGCACGCCGGATCAGGCTAGCATATTGCGAGTTGATGCGCACGCGCGGCGAGGCCTCCGGATTGAGCTCGACCAGCCACACGCCTTGATGCTTTTTCACATAGACATCGGGGATGACAAACTGGGGCCGCGCATCGGTAATCTGGCCGCCGGGGCGCGGGTTGAGGGTTTGAATCAGGTCAATCACGCAGCGCAGTTCGGCTTCGGTTAATTTCAAATGGCGTATTAGCTGCGCGTAATCGCGGTTGGCGAGCAGGTCCAGGCGGTCTTTTACCAGTAGCCTGGCCTCGGCCAGCCAGGGCATATCGGCATCGCAGTGTTGCAGTTGAATCAGCAGGCATTCGCGCAGGTCGCGCGCGCCCACGCCCACCGGATCGAATTGCTGGATACGGTGCAGCACGGCCTCGGCCTCATCTATTTTGATATTATCAAGATCTTCCAGTTCGCCCTGCAGGCTGGCGACGATGTCTTCCAGCGGCTCGCTGAGGTAGCCGTCGTCCATGATCGAGTCGATGATGGCCGTGGCAATGGCCCGGTCGGTCTCGGAGAACGGGGTGAGGCGCATCTGCCAGGCCAGGTGTTCGCGCAGGCTCTCGGTGGCGCTGCCCTGCAGCTCGTATTCGCGCGAGCCGGATTCGCTATTGTGCGAGGATGATGCCCCGCTATCGTAATGTTCTTCCCAGGTGTTATCCGCCGGGAATTCATCAGGGCCGTCATTGTTGGTGGGGTCGGCCTCGGCGCTGTGCGACTCGCCATTGACGGCCTGGGTGCTTTCATACTGGGGGATGGCAGATAGCGCATCCTCCATGGCACGCTCATCACCCTCCTCATCGGCAAGCTCCAGCATCAGATTTGAATCGAGCGCCTGCTGAACTTCCAGTTGTAACTCAGTGGTGGATAACTGCAGCAGGCGGATCGCCTGTTGCAATTGCGGTGTCATGGTGAGGTGTTGGCCAAGCCGGAGTTGTATGGATTGTTTCATAACCTAGCTATTGGTTCGCTTTTATAGATACATGACATCATAAATGTAACTGGTAGCCTTGTTGGCAGTCACCCCGCCAGTCAGCTGTCCGCCGGCTAACCTGAGCCGCGTCAGTAGTATGCCCCGAGATTTATTTATTATGGGCGATGTGTCCCCGCCCTGCAGCGGCGGGTCAAAGGGGTCAATGAGAGCGGCGCCCCGAAAGGCCTTCCAGGCCCTTTCTGCCAAGGCCGGCTCATTTTAACGTAATTTAGGCGATCCTGCAGTGACAAGAAAGCGTCACATGCGCTACAACTTGCTGGCGCTTTAGGGGCGGGCTACTTGGCCGTAACCGGAAGCAATGATCTTTAACCACCAGCGGTGGCATTGTAACACGGGCTCTGTGGCCGCCCGGTTCATCCCTGCGCCTAGAGTTGGAAGTGTTCGCCTAGATATACCTCCTTGACCTGTTTGTCGTCTAAAATCTCTCTGGGAGTACCCTCAGCAATAAGTGTGCCTGCATTCATAATATAGGCCCGCGAGCAGATCCCCAAGGTCTCGCGCACCTTGTGATCGGTGATCAGCACACCGATGCCACGCTCACGTAAGTGATTGATGATCGCCTGTATATCCAATACGGAGAGGGGGTCTACCCCGGCGAAGGGCTCGTCTAATAAAATGAAGCGCGGCTCGGTGGCCAGCGCCCGGGCGATCTCCACGCGGCGCCGCTCTCCGCCCGACAGGCTGATGCCCAAGGTATCGCGCAAATGGCGGATATGAAATTCATGGAGCAGGTCTTCCAGGATCTTGCGGCGCTGGTTACGGTTGAGCTGGGGCCGCGTCTCCAGGATGGCGAGGATGTTGTCCGCCACCGATAGCTTGCGGAATACCGAAGGCTCTTGCGGCAGGTAGCTTATGCCCAGGCGCGCCCGGCCATGCATGGGGAGTTGGGTGATATCATGCTGGTCCAAGCTGATGGCGCCTTTTTCGCAGGGCACCAGCCCGACTATCATGTAAAAACACGTGGTCTTGCCCGCCCCGTTTGGTCCCAACAGGCCCACCACCTCGCCGCTGCGTAGCTGTAGCGATACGTCTTTGACGACCTCGCGCGAGCGGTAAGATTTGGCGAGGTGCGTCGCCGCCAGTTCACTCATGCCGCCGCGCTCAGGGTTTGGCAGGCGGCGTGGGCGTAGCCGGGGGCTGGCCCGCTTGGCCGCCTTTAGTCTTCGGCTGGATGATCACCTGCACGCGTTCCTTGCCGGACGCCGCCTTGCTCGCGCTTACCACGTCGCGCTTGGTATCGTAGTCGATGCGATTCCCACTGAATTCATCCCGGTCCTGCCAGAGGTGAGCGCCCTCCAGTAAGATGAGCTTGCCGGTCTCGGCGTAGTATTCCATGCGTTTGGATTGGGCGCGCATGTCCACGTCTTTATTGTTGAGGCGCTGTTTGAAGTGGGCGGGGTTGCCGTCTGCAACGGCCTTTTCCATGACGCGGTTGGGGCTATACACAGTGACCACGTCGGCGGCCAGGCGCATGCTGCCTTGGGTCATGACGACATTCCCTTTATAAACGCTGACGCCCTGTTTGTCATCGATATCCACGGTATCCGCCTCGATATTGATAGGCTGATCTTTATCGCTATTCAGGGCCTGCACCGGCAGGGCAGCCAAACCCAGGATGCCGAGTAGCGCCGCCGCCAGCCAGTGCAGCATAGAAGACTTGGCGATTGCCCCGGTTGCAACAGCGGGTGTCTGTCTCCTTGCGGAATAGCACGCGAATGACTTAGCGTTTTTTGGTCTTGGGTTTGACTCGGGGTTCATACGTTCCTCGCACCTTAGAAAGTAATTGCAGGCGGCCTTCCTTCAAATAGGCGTGCATGCCTACGCCATGGGTCACACTGGTTTTGCTGCGTATAGTGACGGCTTGATCGGTCTCGGCAAACTCCTCATCCACCACCACGCGTAAATCTTTGGTGACCATGCGCACTATCCGGCTGGGCGGCGCCTGCGGATTTTCCATCAGCACGTCGCCGCGGAATAGCACAAACTTGCGCTCCGCCGACATCCAGCCGCGCTCGGAATACAAGTGCCAAGGCGCGCCCTTGTCGCGATACACGGTCAGGTGCGGCTGAGTGAATTCCGTGCTGCCATCGTCCGGGTAATGGGCCATGTAGCGTGCTTGCAGTTGATGCTTGGGTTTGCCGGTAGGCCCCATGGCGGTGATGGTGAAGTCGTCCATTGTGTAGTCGGGCTGGTGGCTCAAGCTGCGCGCGGGTTTACCGTCTCCATTCAGATTGCGCACCCACTGGCTCAGTCCCGCCACTAGCAGTAGCGCAAGCAAGATGAGCAGCATACGCCGATCGAATATTTTTCGCGCGTCATGCACTAGGTTAAATAAGTTTGTAATTGTGCTTCAAGAACCCCATGCGCCTCCATCATTAACTCGCAAACGTCACGGGCCGCCCCGCGCCCGCCGGCATTGGGCGTCTGCCAATGGGCGTGCTTTTTTACCAGGGGGTGGGCATCCTGCACCGCAATGGCCAAACCCACGCGGCTGAGGATGGGCAGATCGACGACATCATCGCCCACATACGCCACCTGCGCGGGAGACAGTTTCAATTTGGCAATCAAGGCTTGGAAGGCCGGCAGTTTGTCCAGTTGGCCTTGATAGACGTGTTCGATGCCCAGGCTCGCCATGCGGTGACGGACCACGCCGGAGGTGCGTCCGGTAATAATGGCAATCTCCACCGGCGTGTGCTGCATGAGCATTTTCATGCCATGCCCATCGCGCGAGTTGAAGGCCTTGTATTCCACGCCTTCATCGCTAAGGAACAGGCTGCCGTCGGTTAATACGCCATCCACGTCAAATACCACTAATTTGACACGGGCGGCCTTGGCGAGAATATCTTGCATGGATTCAGTGGCGAGTGGCGAGTGGCGAGGGTGTAGCGTGCGCTGTGCGCACGATGCAAATCTGCTTCGCCCACTCGTTACTAGCCACTCGCTACTCGCTACTGTATTCATCAAACAATCCCCGCCCGCAGCAGGTCATGCATATTGATGGTACCCACCAGCTTCCCGTCTTCGTCGGTGATCGGCAGGGCATTGATCTTGTATTGCTGCATCAATTGCAGCGCCTCCGCGGCTAAACTCGCGGGGCGCGCGGTTCTACAGTTGCGCGTCATGATCTGCGCGATCGGCGTATTGTGCACATCGATCGCCCGATCCAGCACGCGGCGCAGGTCGCCGTCGGTAAAGATGCCGAGAATGCGCTGCTCGTCATCAACGATGGAAGTCATGCCGAGGCCCTTCCTGGTCATCTCCATCAGCGCCTCGCTCAGCCGGGCCTGTTGATTAACGCAGGGCACGGCAGCGCCGGTGTGCATGATGTCGCTGATGAGCAATAGCCGCCGTCCCAGCCGTCCGCCGGGGTGGGCGCGGGCAAAGTCCTCGGCGGTAAAGCCGCGCGCCTCCAACAGCGCGATGGCCAAGGCGTCCCCCATCGCCAGCGTGGCGGTGGTGCTGGAGGTCGGAGCCAGGCCCAGCGGGCAGGCCTCTTCCGCCACGCTCACGTCGATGCTGACCGTGGCGAGCGAGGCCAAGGTGGACTTCGGGTTGCCGGTGAGTGCAATCAACGGTATGCCCAAGCGCTTGATGAGCGGCAGGATGGTGACGATCTCCTCGGTCTCGCCGGAGTTGGACAGGGCTATCACCACATCTTGCGGGGTGATCATACCCAGGTCGCCATGGCTGGCCTCGCCGGGGTGGACAAAGAACGCCGGGCTGCCGGTGCTCGCCAAGGTGGCGGCGATCTTGCCGCCGATGTGCCCCGATTTACCCATGCCGATCACCACGATGCGGCCCGCGCAGGCCAACATCAGGCGGCAGGCCTTCACGAAATCGCCATCGATGCGCGCGGCCAAGGCGGCAATCGCCTGCGCCTCCACGCTGATCACACCCTGGCCGAGCCGCTGTAAGTCGGCATCGGGCAGGGTGGCGGCGCCGGTCTTGGCGGCGTGTAGTGATTTCAGGAAGTGACTCATATCTTATAGTGTAACCAATACGCTGGAGTAACAAAACCTTAGCAGGTAAAATGTAGCTGGTTAGCTGCTCTCTACGGCCAGCGCTTCGCGTCTCGCCTTGTCACTTGTATCTTGCCACTTGTAACTTGTATCTGTTTTACTATGAATTATTGGTTAATGAAATCCGAGCCGTCGGTATTCGGCATCGAGCACCTCAAGCGCCGGCCCGCCCGCACTGAACCCTGGGACGGCGTGCGCAATTATCAGGCGCGCAATATGCTGCGTGATCAGATGCGCAAGGGAGACCAGGCATTTTTTTATCACTCTAACTGCGAGGTGCCGGGGATCGTCGGCATTATGGAGATCGTCAAAGAGGCCTATCCTGACACTACCGCCTTCGACCCTAACGACCACCATTTTGATCCCAAGAGTGATCCGCAAAAACCGGCCTGGTATAGGGTGGATGTGCGTTATGTGCGCAGCTTTAAGCGTGTTATCAGCCTAACCGAACTCAGGCAATATAAGGAATTGGCCGACATGCCACTGCTGCGGCGCGGCAACCGGCTTTCCATCATGCCGGTTAGCGCGCCACAGTGGCGGTTTATTCTGAGCTTGGAATAGGGAGTGCTAGTCCTGAGTCCGAAATACGTGGTAGGTGCGAATTCATTCGCATATGAATGTGCGGATAAATCCGCACCTACATTCTGCAGCGAATTTGTGGAACACCACGCTAGTTAAAAGAACTCACCCGCACGCGGGTGTCTGCCCGCGGGTTTGAGCAGTAACAGCAAACCAATTACCAATGCTGCAATACCGGCACCCAGATAGACGCGCGGCAGCGTTTGCATCTGGCTCCACATCAATTGCATATGCTCGGCAAAATGCAGCACCGCCCCCTGAAATGATAATAGCGAATCAGAGCTATACAGCCCCAAATAGCCTAATGCCACCCCTATAATAAATAGTAACCACCCTGTAATTTTTATGCCCGACATAAGGTCGTTCTCCAGGTCAAGTAATATGCACGAGGCAGAGCAGCGCCTCGGCTAACTGTGTATAAAGGAAAAAACCGCAATTATCAATAACTAATCGCGCAAATATGCGATTTTACTTTGCTATGGAGGCTCTAAATGAGGTCAAGGGATAAATTAGACCAATTATAGGGGGGGAATATAGTCGAAAAAGGCCGCGCGGTAGAGCGGGTAAACGGTTTGTATTTGCCTACGCGATACAATGCTCTAGCGGTAGGGTGGGCAAACGGTTTTTGTTTGCCCACGCGGTACTTAACAATGCGACTCACAGCACCTCGGAGGCGTAGCGCGTAGGGTGGGCACGTTGTTTGTGCCCACGCGATACAATGCTCCGGAAAGTCATCCGCACCAATCATCGCTTGGTTCAAAGAAAAACGAAGTTCTACGGTAGGGGCAGCATTAGCAATGCGTCTATAGCACCTCGGAGGCGTAATCGGCCAGCCGCGAGCGTTCGCCGCGTTGCAGGGTAATATGGCCGCTGTGTATCCAGTCTTTGAAGCGGTCTACCACATAGGTCAGGCCGGAGGTGGTCTCGGTCAGGTAAGGGGTGTCGATCTGTGCCACGTTGCCCAGGCAGACCACCTTGGTGCCCGGTCCGGCGCGGGTAATTAGGGTCTTCATCTGCTTGGAGGTCAGATTCTGCGCCTCATCGATAATCACGAATTTGTTTAAGAAGGTGCGCCCGCGCATGAAGTTCAATGAGCGAATCTTGATGCGGCTGCGCAGCAAATCGTTAGTGGCGGCGCGTCCCCAATCGCCACCGACGTTGGACTTAGTCAGCACCTCCAGATTGTCCATCAGCGCGCCCATCCAGGGTGTCATCTTCTCCTCCTCGGTGCCGGGCAAAAATCCTATGTCCTCACCCACCGGGACGGTCACGCGCGTCATGATAATCTCGCTGTAACGGCGCTCCTCCAGCACATGCATCAACGCGGAGGCGAGGGTCAGCAAGGTCTTGCCCGCGCCCGCGATGCCCAGCAGACTGACAAAATCGATCTCCGGGTCCATCAGCAAATTCAGTGCGAAATTCTGCTCGCGGTTGAGCGCGTTGATGCCCCACACCGAATGACGCGGGCTGCGATAATCGCGCACCAATTCAATAGTCGCGGTATTGCCTTCGATCTTGCGTACGATCGCCTCGAAGCTGCTGTCATCGGCACTGAACAGAAACTGGTTGGGGTGCCAATACTCCACCTGCGGCCCGGTGATGCTATAAAAGGTATGACCGGACTCTTGCCAGGACTGCATGTCCTTGCTGTGCGCATTCCAGAAGTCGGCGCCCAGTTCCGCATAGCCCCGGTAAAGCAGATTGACGTCATCCAAAACCTGATCGTTGTAATAATCCTCCGCATGAATGCCCAGCACGGCGGCTTTAATGCGCAGATTAATGTCTTTGGAAACGATAATAACCGTGGTATCGGCAAGCTCCCTCTGTAGCGCAATGGCCGTGCCCAGGATATTATTATCAGGCTTGTTGCCGGGTAGCGCCTCATGCGCCACGGCGGCCAGCGCCCGCGTTTGGAAGAACAAACGCCCGCGGCTGACATCCGCGCCGGCATCGGAATGATTAGTGGGGGCAGGCAGACTCAGGCCCTGGTCAATCTCCTCCTTGCTGGCATCACGCATTAACTCATCAAAAAAGCGGCTGGCTTGGCGCACATTGCGCGCCACCTCGGTCATGCCCTTCTTGCCGTAATCCAACTCCTCCAGCACCACCATGGGTATATATATATCATGTTCGTGGAAACGGAAAATGGCCGTCGGATCATGCATCAGCACATTGGTATCCAACACAAAAAGACGCTTGCCGGTAATCTCTTTTCGGGCCATAAATCGTTAGTGTACGCTGGGCATTAGGGGGTGAGTTGGGCTATCTAGGATAGCGGCAGGACAGTATAAACATTAAGGCAGCACTGATGTAAATCATTTTGTCCTTCATTAGCTCATCTTGTCATTCCGAGCCCTTCGGCAACTCAGAGCCTGCCCTGAGCCCGACGAAGGG
>DATECT010000026.1:0-6501 GCA_035286765.1 Gammaproteobacteria bacterium | reverse complement strand
ATGTAGTTGCCTACAACACCCACGAGCGTCGTGGCGTGCCGCTGGCCCCAGGCAAGCATTAATCTGAACGCTTAATACTAGCAATAGTAAAAAGCGGCTGTACAAGACGGCATCGTGGAGACACGATGCCGTTTTTTTTGGGTGCTAAAAACCTTACCGCCAAGACGCCAAGGTGAGGCGCGAATGCCCTCGCGCCGAACGGGCTTACAGGGGTGCAGCGATGAAACCGCTGCACGGCCAAACCAGGGAGGGTTTGGCCTGGCTTGCCAGCGTAGCAGGGACTGCGTAGCGCCAGCAAGTAAGCCCCGTGTTTCAAGCGGAGCGGGATGCGTAGCGCAGAAACCCGCGCTGCGCTATCCTGTGGTCTTTGTGTAATTTCAAGCTGCGCTATCCATGCTCCGCTTGAAATACGGCCCCGCTCCCGGCGGGGCGTTCGGCGGCGGGACAACGCCGCCTCACCTTGGCGGTTTGCCTTGCATCAGTCCCGCGTCGCCAGTTCAATCCCCTGCCACGTCACGTCTGCAAGCAGTTGTATCTCATCCGGGGTAATCACATAGGGTGGCATGAAATAAATAACGTCGCCTAGCGGACGCAACAGCACGCCTTGGGTCAAGGCATGTTGGCAGGCCCGTAGGCCGCGCCGTTCCTGCCACGGATAAGCGCTACACGCGCGCTTATCCTGCGCCATCTCGATGGCGAGAATCATGCCGTGCTGACGCACCTCGGCAACGTGCGGATGATCTTCGAAGTGTCGGGAAGCCTCATGCATAAGTAGCGCAAGCCGTTTGTTATGTTCCAGCACATTGTCTTGCTCAAAGATGTCGAGGGTTGCCAGCGCGGCGCGGCAGGCCAATGCGTTGCCGGTGTAGCTGTGCGAATGCAGGAAGGCGCTGAAGTTTTGGTAATCGTCGTAAAAGGCTTGATAGATTTGATCGGTGGTGAGCGTCACCGATAGCGGCAGATAGCCGCCGGTAAGTCCTTTGGCCAGACACAGGAAATCCGGTGTTATACGGGCAGCCTCACAGGCGAACAGGGTGCCGGTGCGCCCAAAGCCCACCGCGATCTCGTCGGCAATGAGATGCACGCCGTGACGGTTACACGCCTCGCGCAGAAGGCTGAGATAGACCGGGTCGTACATGCGCATGCCGCCCGCGCATTGCACTAAGGGCTCGATAATGACGGCGCAGACCGTTTCGGCGTGCCAGGCGAGTGTCTGCTCCATGGCTGCAAACATACGTATCGAATAATCACGATAAGACTCCCCCCGCTCGCGGTGGAAGCAGTCGGGTGAAGGCACGCTAATCACTTCCATTAATAACGGCGCATACGTTTCTTTATAGAGGGCAACGTTGCCTACCGCTAAGGCGCCGAGTGTCTCGCCGTGATAGCTATTGGTCAAGGTGATGAACTTGGTCTTTTGTGACTGGCCGATATTGCGCCAATAGTGGTAGCTCATTTTCAGGGCGACCTCGATGGCGGCAGAGCCGTTGTCGGCATAGAAGCAACGTGCCAGCCCTGGTGGGGCGAGTTTCAGCAGGCGTTCCGAGAGTTGAATAACGGGTTCGTGGGTGAAGCCGGCCAGCAGCACATGCTCCAGTGTGGTCAGTTGTTCCTGCAGGGCCTGATTGATGCGCGGATTACTGTGGCCAAATAAGTTTACCCACCAGGAACTGATGGCATCGAGATAGCGTTTGCCGTCGAAGTCTTCCAGCCACACGCCTTCGCCGGCCCGGATCGGGATAAGGGGCAGCGACTCGTGGTCCTTCATCTGCGTGCAGGGGTGCCAGAGCACGGAAAGATCCCGATGCATTAGATCATCGTTGGTCATAGGGTTCCCCATCGTCGTAGCTGCTAGAATTTGATTGTCAGTGGTGGTTATAAAAACCGCCGGCTCACCAGCTATAGGATGCTATGAGGCCTGGGGGAGTCGCTTGTTGAGCCCCAAGTTTTTCCAGACTGTCATAGTCGGGCCGGCCTGGTTCATGGTGTAGAAGTGCAGGCCCGGGGCGCCGGCGGCAAGCAATTGCTCGCATAAGGTGGTGGTTATTTCCAGACCGAAGCTGCGCAACGACTCCGCGTCATCTTGAAATGCCTCCAGGCGCTTGCGTATCCAGCGTGGGATCTCGGCACCGCAACGGTCGGAGAAGCGCGCGAGCTGCACATAATTGGTGACGGGCATGATGCCCGGCACGATCGGTATATTCAGCCCCATTTTTTCACAGGTATCGACAAAGCGGAAGTAGGCATCTGTATTGAAGAAGTATTGGGTGATGGCGCTATCGGCCCCAGCCTCAACCTTGCGCTTGAAGTTACGCAAGTCTAACTCCGCACTGGGCGCCTCCGGGTGAAACTCGGGATAAGCGGCGACCTCAATATGAAAGTGGTTACCGCTGTGTGCGCGGATCAATTCAACCAACTCATTTGCATACTGCAATTCACCGGGTTGGCCCATGCCGGATGGCATATCGCCGCGCAAGGCAACGATGTGGCGGATGCCTTGGGCGATGTAGGCATCGAGCAGTTGGGTAACGGCAGCACGGGTAGCGCCGATGCACGAAAGGTGCGGCGCGGCGGATAAGCCGGTTTGCTGTTGAATCTCGACCACCGTCTCAAAGGTGCGATCGCGCGTGCTGCCACCCGCGCCGAAGGTAACCGAAAAAAAGCGCGGTTTTAGCGTGGCGAGTTGCGTGCGCACCTCGCGTAATTTGACGGCGGCCTCTTCAGTCTTGGGCGGGAAAAATTCAAAGCTGAAGGTGGGCGGGAATTTTTTTTGAGATTGCATAGAAAGTCAGTGGCGAGTGACTAGTAGCGAGTGGCGAGGTAAAGCATTTTCCTAGCCACTCGCTACTAGCTACTAGTATCTGTAGTGTTCCGGTTTATAAGGCCCTTGCGCCGAGATGTTGAGATACTCGGCCTGTGCCGGGGTAAGTTCGGTCAGTTTTACGCCGATCTTCTTCAGGTGCAGGCGCGCTACTTTTTCATCAAGAGCCTTGGGTAGGATATAGACCTTGTTTTCATAGTCGGCATAGTGCTGCCAGAGTTCGATCTGTGCCATCACCTGATTGGTAAACGAGGCCGACATCACGAAGCTGGGGTGGCCCGTGCCGCAGCCGAGATTGACCAGGCGGCCTTCAGCCAGCAAAATAATCTTCTTGCCATCGGGGAAGATGATGTGGTCCACCTGCGGCTTGATGTTCTCCCAGCTGTACTGGCGCAGTGCGGCGACATCGATCTCGGAATCGAAGTGGCCGATATTGCACACGATGGCCTCATTCTTCATGCGCTTCATATGCTCGTGGGTCACGACATTGACGTTGCCGGTGGCAGTCACGAAGATGTCGCCTTGGTCGGCCACGTCATCCATGCGCACCACGCGGTAGCCTTCCATCGCGGCCTGCAGGGCACAGATGGGGTCGATCTCGGTGATCCATACCGAAGCGCCCATGCCGCGAAAGGCCTGCGCGCAGCCCTTGCCGACGTCGCCGTAGCCGAGCACGACGGCAATCTTGCCGGCGACCATCACGTCGGTGGCGCGTTTGATGCCATCGAGCAGCGATTCGCGGCAGCCGTATAAATTATCGAATTTGGATTTGGTGACGGAATCGTTCACGTTGATGGCGGGCACTTTGAGCGCGCCGGTTTTCACCATCTCGTAAAGCCGGTGCACGCCCGTGGTGGTCTCTTCGGAGATGCCTTTTACATCCTTGAGCAGTTCAGGGTATTTTTCATGTAGCACCAAGGTGAGGTCGCCCCCGTCGTCCAACACCATATTGGGCCGCCAGCCGTTGGGGCCGAAGATGGTTTGATCAATGCACCACCAGAATTCTTCCTCGCTCTCGCCCTTCCAGGCAAAGGTCGGAATGCCTACGGCGGCCATCGCCGCTGCTGCGTGGTCTTGCGTGGAGAAGATATTGCAGGACGACCAGCGGATTTGCGCGCCGAGTTCGATGAGCGTTTCCATCAACACGGCAGTCTGGATGGTCATGTGCAAGCAGCCCGCGATGCGCGCGCCGGCCAAGGGTTTCTTGCCGTGGTATTCCTCGCGCAGCGCCATGAGGCCGGGCATCTCGGTTTCCGCAATAGCGACTTCCTTGCGCCCCCATCCGGCCAGGCTGATGTCGGCGACTTTGTAATCCGGTACTAAATTTTGTACGATTTGTGTGCTCATGCCTTTAATTTCCTTTTAAATAAGTAGCAAGTTACAAGTGGCAAGTTGCAAGAAAAACCATTGTTTTGGTTTTTAACTTGTCACTTGTTACTTGCAACTTGTCACTGTTTTTACGCCGTTTTGGCACTCACCAATTTTGCCTTGATACCCGCCGCATCACGTAATATCTCGGCCTTGTCGGTGCGTTCCCATGTGAAGCCTTCCTCCTCCTCGCGGCCAAAGTGGCCGTAGGCGGCGGTAGGTCCATAAATGGGCCGCAGCAGGTTGAGCATCTTGATAAGGCCGCGCGGGCGCAAATCGAAGTGCGCGCGGATCAGCTCGATAATACGGGCCTCATCAATCTTGCCGGTGCCGAAGGTCTCGACGTTAATCGAGGTCGGTTCGGCCACGCCGATGGCGTAGGAGACCTGGATCTCGCAACGCTCGGCCAGGCCCGCCGCCACGATGTTTTTGGCGACATAGCGGCAGGCATAGGCGGCAGAGCGATCGACCTTGGAGGGGTCTTTGCCGGAGAAGGCGCCGCCACCGTGGCGCGCCATGCCGCCATAGGTATCGACGATGATCTTGCGCCCGGTCAAACCGCAATCACCGACCGGCCCGCCGATCACGAAGCGTCCGGTGGGGTTGATGAAGAAGCGCGTGTTTTTGTCGATCCACTGCTTGGGCAGCACGTGTAGGATGATCTCATCCATCACCGCCTCTTTCAGCGCCTCGTAGCTGATGTCCGGGCTGTGTTGGGTGGACAGCACCACGGCATCGATGCCTACCGGCTTGTCGTCTTCATAACGGAAGGTGACTTGGCTCTTGGCGTCGGGGCGCAGCCAGGGCAACGTGCCCTTTTTGCGCACCTCGGCCTGGCGCTTGACCAGGCGGTGCGCGTAGGTAATGGGCGCCGGCATCAGCACGTCGGTCTCGTTGCTGGCGTAACCGAACATCAGACCCTGGTCGCCCGCCCCCTGTTCGTGCTCTTTGGTCTCGTCCACGCCCATGGCGATATCCGCCGACTGCTTGTCGATGGAGGTGAGCACGGCGCAGGACTCCCAGTCAAAGCCCATGGCGGAGCTGTTATAGCCGATCTCCTTGATGGTCTTGCGCACCACGGCCTGCATATCCACCCATGCCGATGTCGTGATCTCACCCGCGATCACCACCATGCCGGTCGTGACCAAGGTTTCGCAGGCTACCCGCGCGGTGGTATCCTGCTGGAAAATGGCATCCAGGATGGCATCCGAGATTTGGTCGGCCACTTTATCCGGGTGCCCCTCGGAGACGGACTCAGAAGTAAATAGACGCGTATTGGCCATGCTTTTCCTCTTAGTAAGGCGTTAAAATGTTTGAATATTATTAAATTGCTAAGTTTACCGTTTCAGCCGCCAATTTGCATAAAAACCTGTCCCTACGCCGATAGGTGGATTATCGGCGTAGCCAGGGTATTGCTTAATGATGGTCCTGAACGGCGCTGCCGAAGTGTAGCGGTATTCTAACCTTTTTCAACGGCTTAATGGAGGAAATATGGTCAGTCTGGAGACGCCTATTTGTCAATTTGGTCTGCCCGCCGTGGACTTTTCCCTGCCCGGGGTAGACGGCAAGCAGTGGACGCTAAATGAATGCCGCGGCCCGCGGGGCCTGCTGGTAATGTTTATTTGCAATCACTGCCCTTACGTCAAGGCCGTGCGCGAGCGTATAGTGCGTGATACCCGCGAGTTGCTGGATTACGGTATCCGCAGCGTGGCCATCATGTCAAACGACCCTAGTGAATATCCGGAAGATAGCTTCGACAATATGCGCAAGGTCGCCGCCGAATTCGGCTTTCCCTTCCCCTATTTGTTCGATGAGACCCAAGAGGTAGCTAAGGCCTACGGAGCGGTATGTACGCCGGACTTCTTCGGCTATAACGCCGATTTACAACTGCAATACCGCGGGCGCCTGGATGCCAGCCGCAAGGAGACCGCGCCGCCGGATGTGCGGCGCGATCTATTCGAGGCTATGCGGCAAGTCGCCCAGACCGGATCGGGGCCGCGCGAACAGATACCCAGCATGGGCTGTTCCATTAAATGGGTGAGCGAGCAAGGCTCGCGAACGCCCGGCCAGGAAGGCCGGGCTGGGGTGAATTAGTTGAAAACGAGGTTTCGCCAAAGACGGCAACTTATATCCTGTGCCTCGTTGCACTGAAAGCGGCAAGCCCAAGGCGGGATGCCTTGGCTGGGGTTGGTTAGTTAAGTAAGCTGAGATCGCGCCATGGACGGCGGCTTAAAGTATCTTGTGCCACGTTGCGCCGAAACCAAGCTGCCTTAATACTGCTTACAGTCCTGTGCCACCCATAATTTGGGAGT